>NZ_QUIB01000015.1:0-85770 GCF_003480025.1 Clostridium sp. AM46-21 | reverse complement strand
CGTCTGTTACGTTCTTTTTGAAATTCTTTATTTGGAATTTCAGGGTTGTCATGTTGTTAATTTTTCAAGGTTCTTTGTTGTCGAACTCATCAGCGACAACTTCTATATGTTATCACATTCAGTGTTCTTTGTCAACAACTTTTTTAATTTCTTTTTTGATGTTCTGCATGCTTTCCAGATGAGAACCATCATGAAATCATTTGTCGTTGTTTGTTACTGTCTCGAACAGCAACTCCGATATATTAACACATATCGTTAATGTTTGTCAACAATTTTTTTGATTATTTTCAATCTTTTTTTGTTGCTCAAGCTGTTCTCGCGACCAGCAAGTGATACTATACTAAATCTTTTCCAAGATGTCAACTATTATTTTCAAAAAAATGTCTTTTTTGTAAAGCCATGCCAAAAGCGGACTTTCATCGATCATCTGTATGACCTGATATGCCCAGCTAAATGTTGACAACAGCGTCACAATCCCCATAAAGATCCAGACAATTAAGATTCCCTGTCCGGCACCAAATATTGCACCTCCGGCTTTGTTAATGCTTTTTACGATTGGTATATAGTTTGCAACATCAAGCACCATAATCAATATATGAAGAAGAAGCAACAGCACCAGGAGTGTAAGCACATAGGAAATTCCTCGCATTACCATCGCTGTTAAAGACTTTGCAATATAACTGCATACATTATCCACCCCACTCTCCAGGAACGTTTCTCCGTTGCAGTTTGCAATCAGCCAGCCTTTCACATTATCCGGAAGGTCCAGATTTTCTATCGTATCAATCTCTTCATTTCTTGTTGCCGTCTTTGTTTCTTCCGGCAGTTCAAATTTTTCTATGATTTTCTGTTCTATGACATCATCCAGAACGGTATACTGACACAACAGTTTATTCACGCCAGGATATAATATAGCAGTAAGAAGAACTGCCAGCACAATTCCTATCGCGCTGGCAGCACTTTTAAAAAAGCCTTTTCTATATCCACGAAATACCAGTAGCAAAATAAATGCCAGAATTCCGAGAACTAACAGATTCATTTTTTCTCCTTTTCGTTCTTTAACTTTAATTTGATCACCTGGGTTTCATTTTCAAATATCGCAATATACTCCAGCTTATTTTTGGATGGCACAATATTGATCAGATTCTTATTAAAGGTCGTTGCAAACTTTCTTGCTCCATTCAGATAATAAATACTGCAGTCGAATTCCCCCGAAATGATAAGTTCATCATCTGTTGCATATATATTGGAAAATGAATTGTTATAATCCGTTTCTGCTGTCAGCTTACCACTCATATCATAGATATAGATATGGTATCTGTTGTCACTATCTTCGTTATCTGCCGTGATATAACCCAGATATTTTGTATTTGCAAATACACCAAGCATCTCACGGTTCTCCAGATCGATCTCCGCTTTTTCACTTGGTTTTTCAGACATGGCGTATACAACGATCTTATTATCACCAAAACAGACAACTGTGTCATTGTCTACAAAATCTATGTATGGAAATATGGTGTCATCAAAGGTAAAGCCACCCATCAGACGATCCGCATTCTCATTCTGTCCCACAGATCCGAAATTATAGGCTGCAAGATAATCCGGCACAGAAGTCCCGTCTACCTTCACATAACTGGTAAATAACTTGGCTCCGTCATCTGATATTGCAATATCCAACGGATACCCACTGTTCTCGATCGATGTCTTCATCTCATATATACTCTTGCTGTCTTTATCGTAAGCATTGATATAATTTTCTTTTTCTCCCGACAGGATCACTACATAAACGCCCTGTGCTGCCACGTCGATATTGGTAATATCATAGTTCAGTGTCTGGTTACTGACCTTACCGGATTTATTAAATACATACACATCTCTGCCATTCAGATCTGCAACTGCAGCATAGTCTCCATTTACAACTACCTGCGGCATCTTCATGGAATAGCTGCAGTCCCAGACAGTATTACCACTCTGATCAATATAGGATACTCCATCTTTTGTTACCTTCAGGACATTATCACTGAACAATACATAATTGGCTATATTATCTCCGGATGTCTCGGTAGATGTCACCACGTCATATGCTCTATATTCTCTTGTGCTGATGTATCTGCGCACGGATACGATCGTTACCGCTGCAATTAATATCACAAGTAAAAGGATCAGCAGCTTTAATCTTCCTGACATTCCTGGTGTTACTTCTATTATGTTGCTGTCTGTATCCTGTGTCCTGTCCTGTTTTTCAAAACGACGTTTCCCAAAAGCAGGTTTTCTTTTTTTATTCAGTTCTTCAGTTGTTTCTTTTGTCATACTATACCTCTATATTATCTGCAATTTTAAATAAGAGTTTTTCTTTTCACATGTGGACAGTATATCATTTTTAGTTTACAGATGGAATAGCTATTTTTTCCCCCGGATAGATTGTATCTCCTTCTTTAATTCCATTTGCATTCATCAGGGCATCCACATATTCCGGAGACTTGTACATCTTGATCGAAATACTCATCAATGTATCTCCTTCTTTAATCGTATAATACTGCAGAATTCCCTCTGCCATTGTCTCCTGGGTATTTTCCTGAGTATTGTCCTGTGAAGTTGTCTGTTCCGTTGTTATCAGACTCTCTGTATCCGGTTGATCTACCTGCGTTTTGTTCTGTGCCCCATTTGATCCTGTTACTCCTGCCTTATCTGTGCCGACAGACTCTGTCTGCGTTTCCGTAACAGCCGATGTTCCGGCAGTCGTACTGTCTATATCTTTTGTATATATTGTCTGTTCTGTATTGCTGTTTGAAAATACCTGTACCCCGGAATCTCCATTTTCCAGTTCCATTTTTCGGATCGTAGATTCGATGTTCTTCATTTTATCATAGTTTCCGGATACAACAACTCCCATGGATAGCACAAATAAAGCTGCAAAAGAGGCTACTGCATACCGGACATAGGTGCGGTTCTTCTTTGGTTTTTCAGGTGTGTCACCGCGCATGGCGCGGAAATTCTTTACAAGCTCCGCATCCTTCCGTACTGCTGCGTTCTGCTTGTCCTCACAGGACATATTCTTACGGCTGATAATGTAGCTCTGCATTGCTTCATTTCTGACATAATAAATATAGTATCCACGTTGCCGCATCAGCCGGTTCTTCTCACATACATAAAAGGCATCATCACATTCCAGAGAATCCATAACAAACAGTACCTTATCTCTTCCCCGAAAATTTTCCAGATGAAGTCTGGTAATCTTGTCATTGATTTCTGTTGAAAATCCCATCCTGGATAAAAACCATCCCACAACTGACAGATTTTCAAAATATTTATTGATATCCGCATAGAGCTTGCTCCAGATATGATCATCAAATTTAATCTGTTCTACATCAAACTCCAGATTCTGTGCTTCTACCGCTCCACTGATGAACAAGGTCTCTGTATCCCCGTCTTTAAAATATTCTCCAAGCAGGATCGCACCGCGGGAGGTTGTATTTCCCGGCTCTGCAATCTTGCGAAGAAATGTCATTACATAATCTTCTATGTATATCTTCTTTTTATCCGGGGCATTTCCTATCTGTCTGATATTCTTTGGCATTCTGTAGTGACCATCATTTTTTGCATTTTTTTCTGCTGTCGCCTTGTCATATACAATCTCTATCATGATAACACTCCCCATTCTTTTATTTACTTTCGTTCTATCGAAAGTTCTCTATTTTGAGATTAATTCTGATAATAGCATTCCAGATAGCCTGTACTTATCAAATTTTGTCAACAGATCCTGCAATCCATATTTTTTCTTTTTTATTATTTCGACATTTTATTTTTCAGCTTTGTGTAAACTTTATCAATCCTGGTAATACTTTATAGTAAGATACATTTTCTGGAAGGTGTTTATGAATATCAGCAAAAAACAAACGAAACGAAAAACTGAATATTTTGATCCCAGCCGTAGCCATACCTGTAAAGCACTTGGGGATAAGATCATAGAAATGATATATGAAATGGATGGTGCTTCCAAGGATATCATCGTTATCTGCATCGGCACAGACCGCGCAACCGGAGATGCCCTTGGTCCTCTGGTCGGTGATTATATCCTGGCTCACAACACAACCTATCAGGTTGCAGGCACGCTGCAATACCCTGTCCATGCTTTAAATATCAAGGATACCATCGAACACATTTATGCGGACTTTGACAATCCTTTTGTGATTGCTGTCGATGCCTCTCTTGGCATGTCAAAGGACATGGGACTGGTCACGCTCACCAACTCCCACCTTTTTCCCGGAAAAGGCGTAAATAAAAAACTTCCGGCAATAGGCGATATGTCCATTACCGGAATTGTGAATCTGTCTGGTCATACCGGAGCAAATCTTCTCCAGAATACCAGATTATATACAGTTAAACAAATGGCAGAATACATCGGAAAGGCTTTGATCTATGCCGATCATCATCTGTCATCTCCCTTATAAACTTTGATAGCCTCAGATACTGTACTTGCTGATCCTTCTTCCATAATTGAGATCAGATCAGATAATTTCTCTTCTGTACAAAAATCCTTTCCGAGATATGTTTCATATTTGTTCGTGATCATAAGCTCGTATTCAGATATCTTCTTCTGCGTATCACCGAAATCATTTTCCAGTGTATCACGTTCGGATTTCAACCGGTCCAGTTTCTCTTTTCTGCGTCCGGTAATCTCATCCGTAATCAACTGCTTGGTTTCTTTCTCGAATGTACGAAGCGCATCCAGTTTTTCATCACTGATCACTCCACCTGCATCCTCTAATTCCTGAATCTTTTTATCATATTTACCCAATCTGTAAATACTCTCATCCTTATCCTTTGCAATTGAATTCTTGATTGCTTTTACAGCCTTCTCATTGGCTATGATCTTATCGCGGGTTCTTCTTCCCTCCCGGATCAAATCCCTATGTTTCACCTTTGTCAGGTTAAATACAATAAAATAAATAATAAACTCAGCAATTATGATCAATGCTGCAATCAACACGCACATTGCAGTATGACTTCCTGTCTTAAACTTTGTATTCATCAAAACCGCTATCACTGCTGCAGGAATTCCTCCACATGCAACCAAAAGAATTACAAACAGCTCCAGAAATTCGCTCATGCCTTTTGGGGAAAACAGACAATAATACATCTTCGTATTACAAAACGGCGGAACATGGTTCTTTTTGAATAAGGTCTTGATAGTCGCATTCAGCTGACGATTCTCCTCCCGGATATCTGCCGTCTCCTTATTGATCCTATCTTCCATTCTCTGGCTTTTCTTTTTATCCTTCTTCGTCTGCACTTGACGGATCTTGGAATTATTTACATCGATCTGTCTGTCATAGCTTGCAGCGATCTGTTCTTTTCTTTTCTTTAACGTGGCACTGATCTCATCGCCGGTCGCCCGTTCTTCCCGGACGATTGCCCGTTTATTCTTCTTCTGGAGCAGTTTGATCTCCTCCAGCTTATCTTTTAAATCTTCTAATTCGGAGATTGTATCACGTGCTTCAATCAGGTATTCCTGATCTTCATCATATACGTTATCCGCAGCCATAGTTTTCCTCCTGTCTGTAAATGTACACGCACAAGCCTGCACTATATTTATTTTAACAAATAACCCCTTATTAAACAACCAGAAGTTTTTTCTCTGGTTTCTCTGTAATCTGTCACACTTTTTTCAAACAAAATTAAGAGAATGTAAATTGCAAACCGTGTCCACTTCTTCTATAATAGAAAAAACAACTACCGGAACAACAAAAACAATACCGGCAGATATGACTTTTAAACAGCATATATTTTACATAAAGGAGGATTTAACCTGACCTATGAATATTTTATTTTTTCTGACTCCCAAGAGCGAGGTTGCATTTATAGAAAATACATTTACTTTAAGACAGATTCTTGAAAAGATGGAGATCCATCGATATTCAGCAATCCCGATTCTGTCGGGTAACGGCGAATATGTCGGAACAATCACCGAGGGTGATATTCTCTGGTTCTGCAAGAAAGCCGGATTAAACCATCTGTCCGAATCTGAAGATATCCATCTGTCCGACATTCCGAAAAAATTCGAATATGCCTCCGTATCAATCAACTCAAACATGGAAGATCTGATTGCCCGTGCAATGGCACAGAACTTTGTTCCGGTAGTCGACGACCACAACAAGTTCATCGGTATCGTAACCCGAAAAGATATTATCGGCTACTGCTATAAAAAGCTGAGCCAGACTTCATAGTCTTTTTTCAAAAAAATTAAAAAGCCATCCAACCGATACTATTATTATACCGGCTGAATGGCTTTTTATTTATTATAACACGCCTGTTCTGTTGATTGCTGAGATTAAGGCATATACAGATGCATCAATAATATCATCCTTAATGCCTGCACCCCAGGTAACTATTCCATCTTTTCCTTCCAGACCTACATAAGCGACTGCCTGTGAGTTAGAGCCAACCTGTAATGCATGCTCCTCATAGCAGATGATCTTGAAGTCAATGTCAAAATGCTTTTTAATTGCATTGCTGACAGCATCCAGACGTCCATTTCCTTTACCATGATATACTTTCTTCTCACCATATTTCATGATCGTGATCTCCGTTGAGATTCCATCGCCCTGCACAAAATGGCATTCTAACATCTGAACCGGACCTTCGATATTGACATATGTACGCTGGAAAATATCCAGTACTTCTGCAGCGGATAATTCTTTATGTGCCTTATCGGATACATCTTTAACTGTGTATCCAAGGTCTTCACGGAATTTGGCCGGAAGATCAAAGCCATACTTGGACTGAAGAATATAACCGATTCCACCCTTTCCTGACTGACTGTTGATACGGATAACATCTCCGTCGTACTTTCTTCCGATGTCTTCCGGATTCAGAGGCAGGTATGGTACTGTCCACATGCCGTCTCCCTGATCTTCTCTGTACTTCATACCCTTTGCGATCGCATCCTGATGAGATCCTGAGAATGCTGCAAAGACTAATTTACCTGTATATGGAGAACGCTCGTATACATGCATATTTGTCACGCGCTCATATAATTCTGTCAGCTTTGGAATGTCGGACAGATCCAGTTCAGGATCTACTCCATGTGTAAACATGTTCATCGCAAGTGTGATGATATCTACATTACCGGTTCTTTCACCATTTCCAAATAAAGTTCCCTCGATTCTGTCTGCACCTGCAAGAATACCAAGCTCCGCATCTGCTACGCCACAGCCACGGTCATTGTGCGGATGTAAGGACAGGATAACATTTTCTCTGTCAATCAGATGTTCGCTCATGTACTCGATCTGACTTGCATATACATGTGGCAGTGACATCTCTACGGTTGCAGGAAGGTTGATGATAACCTTACGATCCGGGGTAGGCTTCCATTCTTTAATAACTGCATTACATACTTCCAGTGCATAATCGATCTCTGTTCCGGTAAAGCTCTCCGGTGAATATTCAAATGGATAGTTCACTCCATGTTCTTCTGCCATCTGATTCAACAGTTTTGCTCCATCGACAGCAAGCTGTAAAATCTCTTCTTGGGATTTCTTAAATACCTGTGTTCTCTGTGCATAAGATGTTGAATTATACAGGTGAACGATTGCATTCTTTGCGCCGTCAATTGCTTCAAATGTCTTCTTAATAATATGTGGTCTTGCCTGTGTCAGTACCTGAATGGTTACATCATCCGGTATCATATCCTTCTCGATCAGGGTACGGCAGAACTCATATTCTGTTTCTGATGCTGCAGGGAAACCGATCTCGATCTCTTTGAAACCGATTCGTACAAGTTCCTTGAAGAACTCCAGTTTCTCATCCAGATTCATCGGAACGATCAGTGCCTGATTTCCATCTCTTAAATCTACACTACACCAGATCGGTGCCTTATCAACGTATTCCTTTTCTACCCATTTTGTAGACTTTTCCGGCGGCATATAGTAGCCTCTTTTGTAATGCTCAAAATTCTTCATGTTTAACCTCCTGTTTCTGTTTTCTGTATAAGCTCCTGTAACGGCTTTTGTTCTCCGATTCATATATTACATAAAATATGGCAATAAAAAAACCTACATCTCATCACCTATAGAGACGTAAGTTATACGCGGTACCACTCTATTTCATACATGTTGTATGCTCTCGTTACAGATACAGATAGAATCTCTTATATCCTCCTGCTATAATGGTCAGGTTCCATCCCATCCTACTTCCTTTCAGCGGGCTACTCTGAGGCGAGTTCAAATCTGTTCCACTGTTGTCTCACACCAACCGGCAACTCTCTGAATGCTTCATAGATTCTACTATTCCTCTTCATCGTATTATCTGTATCGACTTTAACACAGTGTCTCGCTGTCTGTCAACCCCATTTTTACAGAAAAACTCCGTCATGAAAAGATCTGCAAAAAATATGCACGCGGCAACTGTTCTTCCTGTATCCGCGTGCATAGGATTGTCATTCCTACCATACAATATGACGTTTGTTCTTCAAGAGACAACCGCCTGATGCGATCATCAATATACCGGATGCAAGTCCAAGCACCAGAACCACTACGCCTAATGCAATATTTATTGCGCCTGAAGTTTTCATTGTCTTATATGCTTTCTCCATTTTCAGCACCCCTTCTGCAAAAATTTCATTTGAAAAGATGATACCACAAAGTCTCTCACCTGACAATGTTTCAGAGTAAAATTACACCTTAAAATTTACATTAAATATTCTTTATGTTACACTATTTTTAAAAATGAACACATATGATACTCTTTTTATTTTCAGAATGCAGAATGTCGTCTCGAAATGAAAAACGTATCCTATACACTATAGATAAGGAGTCTGAATTATGCCAGCTATTTCAAATGACTGGGCTCCGGAACTGAAGCCCGAATATAAAAAAGAATATTATAAAGAACTGTTTAATTTTGTCGGACATGAATATGCCACAAGAGAGATCTTTCCTCCTGCCGATGATATATTCAATGCGTTCCATCTGACACCATTATCAAAGGTCAAATGTGTTATCATCGGTCAGGATCCTTACCACAACGTAGGGCAGGCGCATGGTCTGAGCTTCAGCGTAAAGCCGGGTGTCGACATCCCGCCTTCTCTTGCTAATATCTATCAGGAGCTTCACGATGACCTTGGCTGCTATATACCCAATAATGGTTATCTTGTCAAATGGGCAGAGCAGGGTGTCCTGATGTTAAATGCTGTTCTGACCGTCCGGGCGCATCAGGCAAATTCCCATCAGGGACATGGCTGGGAACAATTTACAGACGCCTGTATGGAGATCTTAAACCGCCAGGATCGTCCGATCGTATTCATCTTATGGGGATCGTATGCACAAAAAAAAGCTTCGATGTTAAGCAATCCGAATCATCTGATCTTAAAAGCTCCGCATCCAAGTCCGTTATCTGTCTATCGTGGTTTCTGGGGAAGCAAGCCTTTCAGCAAAACGAACAACTTCCTGACCGAGCACGGTGTTGAACCGATCGACTGGCAGATTGAAAACATATGACAATAAATCTGCCAAGCAAATAAGCAACGTGTCTGTATAAAGACAACGCTGCTTATTTATTTGGCAGATAAACAGATATGCGCAAGAAGGGCGAATAGCTGTACGATTTCGAAAATCCGACGGACAGAGAAATCGGTATTATTGAATTGTCTCCCGCTTCTTGTCCAGTTCTGCCTGAACAACAGCAAGTTGTTCGATAATTTTATCTTTTAACATAGATATCTCGGAAGCATAGTTCTCTCCCAGATTGTCTTTTACCTGTTCTAACCGGTCAAGGATATCGGTATAAGTCTGATTTACTTTTCTCTGGATCCATTTGCGATTGGATACAAAAAGGATAGTTCTTAGATTATGCAGTCTGTCTGCAAGTTTGATCATGACCACCTGTGCCGGGGCGTGGTCAAATAGACGTTTTGAATAGTCAGAGAAGGTCTCTCCTTCAAGTTTACTTAATAAATATACATGATCCCTGATATCCGTACCAAAGATCTTTTCAATATCTTCAAATGTACAGTCCGTATCTTCTACCGTATCATGCAATAACGCAACTACAAGTACAGTTTCATCCTCTACATGGCATTCGTCCTTTAATATATGGTAAACGCCAAGAATATGTTCATCATAATACGGCACTTTGCCATCTCTTCCAAGACGTGTCTGCCCCTGATGACATTGTCTGGCAAATGCCATTGCAGTCTTCACGCAATCTGCTTCTGCTGCTTCTGTCTGACAGCCACATTCTTCTATATAAGAAATTGTTTCATTCCTGTCTGCTGTATTTGTAAAACCCTGCATGTTCTGCTCCATTCTGTACCTTAACTGGTATTTAATATGACATAACCGGACATGTCCACCCGCACCTTGTATCTATTTCAGTATAACACAGCCGCCCATATCTTTCCAGCAAATCTGTCATTTTATAGATACTTCATTTTTTCATCTGCTTCGTTTTTCTGTCTTATACTTTTCCATAATTTGTCTGTCTCCAAGCTTGAATCCTGCCGGAATTTCGCATATACTAGATTCTGCTTTCCCGTAATATTCAACTATATATTGTTCCAACCTGTCCGTGCGGGTTGCAACAAGCGGACTTGAACGCACAATATATATGTCATTGCACTATATTCGATTGTTCTCGTATCACCAGATCCGCATCAGAACACACATTATATACATGGCATTGCCTGTTACGGTGAATGATACAAATTAAGAAAGAGGTTTCACGATTATGGATATTATTTTGAAAATCAGTCAGGAACTTATGTGCCGGCAGGAGCAGGTAGCTGCTGCCGTTAAATTGATAGATGAGGGATGCACGATCCCTTTTATTGCAAGATACAGAAAGGAAGCTACCGGTTCTTTAAACGATGAACAGCTTCGTACTCTGGATGAACGGCTCACTTATCTCAGAGGACTGGAAGACCGGAAGGAAAAGGTCCTCGCTTCGATCGAAGAACAGGGCATGCTGACCGATGAACTAAAGAAGTCAATTCTGGCTGCTGAAACACTCGTTGCAGTGGAAGATCTGTATCGTCCTTATAAACCAAAGAGAAAAACGCGTGCGACAATCGCACAGAGCAAAGGTCTTACCGGACTTGCCAACATCATCTCCCTTCAGATGACAAATAAGTCGATTCCGGAGGAAGCACTGGCTTATGTATCCGAGGAAAAAGAAGTCCACTCTGCAGAAGAAGCCATCGCCGGAGCTATGGACATTATTGCAGAATCTATTTCAGATAACGCTGAATATCGTACAGAAATCCGAAGCCTTACAATGGACAAGGGTATTTTAATGACAACTGCCAAGGATCCGGAAGCAGAATCCGTATATGAAATGTATTATGATTTCGGCACACCCGTACGCAAAATGACCGGATACCGTACACTTGCGATCAACCGTGGAGAAAAGGAAAAATTTCTCTCTGTTAAGATTGACGCACCGGTTGATGAGATCACCGCTTATCTGATCCGTCAGGTGATCGTACGCGACAATCCGAATACAAATGATATTTTAAAAAATACTATAACTGACAGTTATGAACGTCTGATCGCACCTTCTATTGAACGTGATATCCGAAGCAGTCTGACAGAAGCTGCTGAAAATGGCGCGATCAAGGTATTTGGCAGCAACTTAAAGCAGCTTTTAATGCAGCCACCGATCAATGGTCATGTGGTTCTCGGCTGGGATCCTGCTTTCCGTACCGGATGTAAGCTGGCAGTCGTTGATGCAACCGGAAAGGTGCTCGCCACTAAGGTTATTTACCCAACTGCCCCTCAGAACAAAGTGGAAGAATCCAAGAAGATCTTAAAAGATCTGATCAAGAAATATCATATTTCCCTTATCTCAGTTGGAAACGGTACTGCTTCCCGTGAATCCGAAGCGATCATTGCAGATCTTATCCATGAGCTGGATACAAAGATTCAATATGTGATCGTAAACGAAGCCGGCGCATCCGTCTACTCTGCAAGTAAACTTGCAACAGAAGAATTCCCGAACTTTGATGTAGGCCAGCGTAGTGCTGCTTCAATCGCAAGAAGACTTCAGGATCCGCTTGCTGAGCTGGTCAAGATCGATCCAAAAGCGATCGGTGTCGGTCAGTATCAGCACGATATGAATCAAAAGAAGCTGACAGAAGCATTAGACGCTGTTGTAGAAGATTCCGTAAACCAGGTCGGTGTCGATCTAAATACCGCTTCCGCTCCTCTGATGGAACATATTTCCGGTATCAACAAAACCCTGGCAAAAAATATCGTAGAATACAGAGAAGCAAACGGCCGTTTTAAGAACAGAAAAGAACTGTTAAAGGTTGCTAAACTTGGCCCGAAAGCATTTGAACAGTGTGCAGGATTTATGAGGATCACTGGTGGTACAAATCCACTGGACGCAACCTCTGTCCACCCGGAAAGCTATGAGGTTACTGAAACACTGATCCAGCATCTCGGTTATTCCATGGATGATCTTGCATCCGGTCAGTTAAAGGGCATTACAAAAGCAGCCGGTGATATCAAAGCACTCGCAAAAGAACTGGGTGTCGGAACAGTAACCGTCACCGACCTTGTAAAAGAACTGGAAAAACCAGCCAGAGATCCTAGAAGCGAAATGCCACAGCCGATCCTGCGTGGTGATATCCTTGAAATGAAGGATCTGAAGGAAGGCATGATCTTAAAGGGAACCGTCCGCAACGTAATCGATTTTGGTGCATTTGTCGATATCGGTGTTCATCAGGATGGTCTGGTGCATATCTCCCAGATGTCCGATAAATTCATCAAGCATCCATTGGATGTCGTCAGCGTCGGTGACATCGTAACGGTTAAGGTTATGAGCGTGGATCTTGCCAAGAAACGGATCCAGCTTACAATGAAAGGAATTAACTGATCGATTTCCCACGACAAATGTCTGATTCTGTCTTTTACGCTTGATTTATATATAATTATAAGATAAAATAAAACTATATGTGGCCTGTTAAGGTTTATAAATTACTTGTAAAGTTCAGGGAGGAACTATCGTTTTGAAGATAGGGATTATTTCAATAAATACACATACGAAAGCACTTAATTTTGCGTGTCCTTTACACACATATGCTTTCCAGCAATTTTTATCAGATCATGGCATCGAAAGTACAGTCATTGACTATATGCCTATCTACAATAACAAAGAATACGATCCGGTCTATCCTCTGCATTTTTATCTGCAACATGGCTACAACAAAGCTCTGACAGAAATAATGCCGGAAGGCCTTACAAAAGATGAACAAAAGGTCTGGACACATAAGCATAACCTGAAAATACTTACGATCAATAAATTTGCCAAGTTGTACACGATATGGCCAAAGCGGTATCAGAAATTTGAGAACTTTATCAATGCTCATTATATCCGCACCAAAGAAACCTATCACCATGACGATCTGGATGATCAGAAACTGGATTTTGACTGCTACATCTGTGCTACGGATGTTATCTGGCAGTACAATCCGGATAAAGGCTTTGACCGTGGATTTTTTCTGGCTGCCGAGCCTATGAAAAACGCTCCGAAGATCGGATATGCTGTCAGTCGTGGTGTCTTTAACGGCTGGACAAAAGAACAGGAAAAAGAATTTATCGAATATACAACGCCATTCGAGGCAATTGCTGCGAGAGAGTCAAGCTTTGCCGAACACATTCATGAACTGACGGGGAAAGATGTTCCGGTTGTACTGGATCCTGTATTCTTAAAGGATAAAAAATTCTGGCACGATATTGCGATCCCGCCCAGAAATCAGGAACGCAAATATGTCCTGCTCTACGCTGTAATGGAGCGTGCGATTGACTCCATCCAGAAGGCTCTGGCATTTGCAAAAGAAAAAGGTCTGGAACTTATCATTCTGTCCTCCTATGAAAGCAATGTCCATCTGCCAAAAGAAGGCGATTACAAAGTCATCTATAATGTTGGTCCGGATGAATGGCTTGGATATATAGAACAGGCAGAATACATCTTTACAAATTCATTCCATGCCTGTGCATTCTCGATCTTATTTGAAAAGCAGTTTTATGTTGGTGCAAGACATGGCGATAAGGTTGATACAATCTTAAAAACCTTTGATTTAGAGGATCGCCGTTTTACAAAAACCTATGACAGTACAAAATCAGCAAAACCGATCGATTATAGCAAAGTTGGTCAGCTTCTGGAGGAAAAACGAAAAGCCTCCGGTGATTTCATACTGAATGCGATCCATTCTGTTGAAAAGAAATACAATCTGGCAGATACGCATTTTAAGAAGGAACCATTTAACCTGATCTATGCTTCCTCTGCTAAGAATAAAAATCTTGTCTGTCGATTATTTACTTTTGGATTGAACAAATCGATCCGGGAAAAATCGATTGAATTTCGTCCAAATGAGAAATATGACGGCAACGCAGTTGTAAAACTGGCAAAGAATCCATTCCGTTATAAAGGCTTTACCTTCCTTGGATGGTATTGCCGTACAACTTTTCACGGTATCTACAAATGGTACTGTACGGACGGACAGTTCCACACCGCAGCCGAGATTCTATATCATGATGATATCGAATTATGTCGTTTTCAGGATCAGGAACAGACGGATGCCTTTACAAAGAATCGTTTCCTGACCGGAAATTCATTCTTCCTGCAGGCGGTATGGCAAAATAATGAAAACGGACATATTATTCCGAATATCGAGCGAAGCCTGCGTGCCTCTTTCAAAGAATATATGGTACAGGCTCGTAAAAAATAAATAATGATCCGGATTTTATCGGATAGAAACACAGGAGACCGTGTACAACTCATGCTTGTATACTGTCTCCTGTTTTAATTCGTCTTTATTTCTATTTTTTGATTCTTTTTTATTTTGTCGGTTCTTTGCCCTCGTTTATATTCTGAACAAGCATGTGTCATCTGGCAAGATAGGTCTGTGCTGTCTGCTGATATATAACCATAGCTTTCATAACCTGTTCCAGTGTGCTTCCATATGTCTGAGCCGACAACACCGTATACGCATAACTTAAAACACCATATGTTATCGCTCCACTCTCTCCTGCTGCCAATGTATTCATCTGTGTAATGTTCTGAATATGCACGGCAGGAATTTCTATATAAAACATATTGGATCCGACGGATACCGGAGTTACTGCATTTCCATTTAAGGTAAATGTTATATCACTCAGCTCCACATCACCTGCTTTTGTAAAATAATGACGGATCAGTGTTCCTGAACGCAACACCAGAGAGCTTCCATAATAGGAAATTCCATCCGGCATATTTCCTGCCTGCACGGACTGATAGGATGCAAGTGCAGTCAGATCCATGCTTCCTATCTGACGTTCCGTCTCCGGCAGAATTGCATTTGCCAGATCACCGGTATGATAACCAAACAATTTCTGTGCGGCAGCTCCATAATTCAGCATTGCCCTCACGACCGGAAGTTCTGCTGCATAGGTACTGCTCCGGTCTAACATATATCCCGCATAATCCTGAACCGAATACCGATATATTGTTCCGCAGGCAGTTCCATCGGACAGAAATACCTGTGCCCGGATATCATCCGCCATCTCCTTTGCTGCCACATAACAGGTAAATACATAATACTGTTTTCCATTTACTGTCTGCTTCTCTGCATCCGTCACCTTCTGCCGTGTTGTGCTTCCATCCGGCATCGTAAATTCCATATATGCGCCGCTGTCATTTAAAACTGTATTTGTAAACCGCAGATAAAAGCAGATTCCCGTCTCCTCCTCCAGCCGGAGCGAATATCCGGCAAGTGATGCGCTCATACCATCTAACATTGCATTACACAGATCACAGATTCCATCTCCATCCTGATCTTCATGATACAGGTCTGTACTCAATTCCGGATAGACGAATTCATATGCGCCATTTGCATCCCAGGCGCCTTCTGCTATATGACAGCTTCCGAAATCGGTCTTTGCAAAATGATCCGGCTTCGTTGCAGATCCAACCAAAAAAAAATCATAATAGGTCCGGCCGGTCTGGTCATCCCAGGTCGCATCTACTCCATACCAGATACCGTCCTCCATCTGAACCAGATCCCACATATGGGCTCCACCGGTATCTGTCACTCCGGTCACAAGCACACATGGTATTCCATATGCATCGCACAACAGCTTAAAGCCTCTGGAATATCCTGCACAGACCGTCTCCACCGTTCCATCACCATTCGTGTCACGAAACGCACTGTAAGCCGATTGATATTCACTGCTTGTCGTATTAGATTTTGCATAGGATGTACTGTTACAGATATAATCATGAATCTCTTTTATGGTCTGATATCTGGATGTACTTCCCGCGAGCTTCTTATTGATCGATTCCGTTGCTTCCGACACGATCGTATCCATCTCCGCTTTTGTAGCATCAACCGACGGTTCTTTGATATAGGTCGTAATACATGGGACTGTTACATCCTTTACCATACTGTTATTCTCATCCAGCTCAGACGAATAATATGAAATTCCATTTATTTTGTATGACATATAATAGGTTGCACCCGACAGCCAGCTAAGCTCCGGATGGTCATAGATCAGAGCAAGAAATGCCGGAGTCAGCATGTCACGTTCCCAGCTCAGCACCTGTGGATGAAAGGTATCCGGCATGACCATCTTATTATCCGATGTGATCGTGATCTTCTGGTCCTTCCACACGCTGGAATAATTCAACGTGATCGTACTCGTTGTAGAACCATCTTTATAGGCATCATATAGGGTCTTATAGATTTCTTTTGACACATCATCCAACTGATCATAATACCGGTCCGTTGCTGTCCTGTCTTCCCGAAGGTTATAGGCGGATATTCCATTTCCCATCGTGACCGCATTTACATCACCCAGGATTTCTTCCCAGCCATACGTATCCTCTTCCGGCTCCGCAGCCAAGATCTCATCTTTATCTGTTTCTTCTTGTCGATCTTCAACCTGTGTAGATGTATCCGCTTCTTCCTCTGTCTGTTCTTCCGTTTCTGACAGAGTATCGTGCGTTTTATTCGTTGTTATCTCTGCCGTTGTTGTTATCTCTGCCGTTGTTGTTCCCGCTGCAAATACGGTTCCGCCGCCCGTTGCCGCCGCTGCGATCATGGCAAGCCCTGCCACAAATATTTTCAGTTTCCTATATCTTCTCATAGCATCACCCCTGTATCAATCTGCTGTGCATCCAGTCTGTGCACCCTCTTGTTTTATACTGTATTCCGTACCTTTTATACTGGTTCTATTTTATCATAGATGGTAAGAGGATACTATGAGAATTTTTATTTCTAAATAGCTGCATGATGTGCTTCGCGCATTTCATACATTTATCATTCCAATTCTGCGATCATCTGTTTTAAGTGTTCCGTCAGTTTTGTATTCTCTGCATAGTCAACCGGGCAGTCAATGATACAGACTTTACCAGATGCAAATGCCTGTTCCAAAACATCCTTCAAATCTTCTGTTTTATCTACACGAAGTCCAACTGCATGCATACTCTCTGCCATTTTTACAAAATCCGGATTTGTAAAATCTACAAAACAGTGATCGCCAAACCGGTCATCCTGTTTCCATTTGATCAAACCATAGCTATCATCCCGCATGACTAGAACGACGATCGGAACATTCATCCGAACAGCTGTTTCAATCTCCTGACAATTCATCATGAAACCACCATCACCTGTAACAGCAAGTACCTTTCTTTCCGGATATAACATCTTCGCTGCGATTGAACCGGGAACCGCTATACCCATCGTTGCAAAACCATTTGAGATCAGACAGGTATTTGGCTCATAGCAGTTATAATGTCTGGATATCCACATCTTATGGGCTCCAACATCAGATACCAGAATATCCTCCTTACCCATAACGGATCGGATATCGCAGAGGATTTTCTGCGGTTTAACCGGGGTGCGCTTCTGCTTCCAACGATCTTAACGAAGTTCCAGACCGACTACCCGGATATCAACATCCAGGTTATCGAAGATAATTCGATCGAGCTGCAGAACATGTTGGTAAAGGGGGATATCGACCTGATGTTAGAACAGCTTCCGTTTGCTGATGATATTGCATACTATACCTTAGGGGAAGATCATCTGTACCTGCTGGTTACGGATGAATATCTAAAAAATTGTTTCGAACCGGACTTCAGTCACGTCAAGAGCATCCTGATCAGCACCGGAAGGATCCAGGTTCTGGAACCTTGCAATTTTCTTCTCAATAAAACCGGCAATACGATCCGGAGTGCCATGAACAGCATCTTCCAGTCTGAAAAAATGGCTGTCAAGGTTGGTGTGGAATCCAATAATCTGGAAACCTTATATAATCTGTGTATCAACCACTATGGATGCACGGTTTATCCCGGCAATTTTCTGTCTGACCGGAAGCTGACTGACAACCTCAATGTGATCCAGCTTAACTATCCAAGCGCCAGCTATGCACTTGGCATCGGCTATATGAACGGGCATTATCTGTCGAATGCCGCAAAGGAGCTTATCCGGCTGATGGAGGGGTGATGTGATAGCGTAACCTTGCTTATGGGGTTTGTATCGACCAAGGCATAGCATATATGACTCGCTCCGTTTTCTATAGAATGCATATGTCTAATTCGTAAATACTCCTGTGCCAACTCGCCTTTGGCTCAAACAGGCACTCGTATTTACCAGCAGCGTGCATCTCATAACGAAATCCTCATTTTACGTCTTATTATAGTGGGAAGAGGGTGACAGGCTGATATGCAACGGAATATTTATTAATACTTTCGGCTTACTTCTTTGGATTATCTATCGCAGGTCGTCAATGGAATTTATAAGGGAGATTTTGATAGAATGTATAATCTGCCAGATATAGCCGCAAGTCGCCTATTTTCTTGGTTTTTTCGTCATTTTGACTGTGCTTTCGTAGTAGCGTTATAAGCCGGCCTATGGTACAATTGATATAAGCATATCAAGAAAATGGTATGTTGGAATTTAGGGTTATGGAGCCGGATATACAGGTATAGAATTAACGTTTATTTTTTATATTCTGTTTGTGTCTATGGCAATATACCTTGTAATATGGCATACACGAGGCTTTCGTTATGAGATGCACGCTGGCAAATTAGAGTTAGCTACACGAACCTCAGACTTCGCGCTAACGCTCGTCTTCACTAAGTGCTCCGCTCAGCCGAAGGTGAGTTGGCACAGGAGTATTTACGAAAAAGACATATGCATCGAATAGAAAACGAAGTGTGTCATTTATAAGGTATGTTGACAAAGGCACAAGCAGAATATAAAAATACATCAAATATAAACTGTATATATCGGACGAAGAAAGGAGTTGAAGGTTATGAACAAAAAGATTATCAGTCTCATACTCATGTTTATTATGATCGGAGAGCTCATGTTTACGAGCATGCCAGTCGTAAAAGCCAGTGACTATCTTGACGTAACAGCTACCGCTACCTCGATCACCTCGGTGAAATTGTCATGGGGAGCACAAAAAGGAGTTACGCAATATAAGATCTACCGGGCGGTTGCGGATGAGGATTGGAACGCAGGCAAATACAAACTGATCGCAACCATTTCGGGTAAGAAGAAAAGCTATACCGACAAAAAAGCGAAACCGGAAAAACGTTATACTTATATGATACGTGGTTATAAAAACAAAAAGAAAGTTATCGAAACCGGTATCCCAGCCTCTGCCTATACAGGCCCTGTGTGTTCATTTGACGAGTACCAGTTTGCAGAAGCCCCAAGAAGTACAAAGTCGATCACGCTGAAATTATACAGTTCAGGCGGCGTACTTCCAACCGGATATGAAATCTACCGGAAAGAAATGGGTATCGTGGGCTACAAGAAGATTGCAACAGTCAAGAAAAGTGTAGAAAGTCTGAACTACAAAGACAAGACGGTAAAAGCCGGCAAGACATACCGCTATAAGGTCAGAACTTATATTAAGGTCGGCAAAAAGAAATATTACAGTGCATTTACGGACTACGAACAGATATCTGCAACAAACCGAAGCGGTAAATATACGTTCAAATTTGACAACAGTGTAAAATGCGCTGATAACGAAACAGTATATAAGATTACCAGCAAAGCCTATAATGACACATTAAAATTATATGACAATGCTGTACTGACGATTGATCCGGGCAACGGCTCAACCATTGAAACAGGTGTTGATATCATTTCCTATCGCAAAGGTGATGGCACCTGGAAGAAATACAAAAGCAACCAGAGTCTGACCCTTAAGGCAAATGAAACACTCTGGCTCAAGGTTCGTGCTACACAAGATGTAAAGATTAAGAATCTCAAAAATGTACAGTCCTATGAACTGAATATGGATGTTACTTATGGTAAAATTAGCAGTTTTCTCTGGGCTTACCCTTATGCCGGTACAGCTAAGACTGTTATGAATTCAGAAGCGATTCATTAAATAACCGCATAATATAAAGTACCTCTGCTCCATGGTGGTTATATGATACAAGACAGAATTTCTGAAATGTATTGCATATGAAACTACTATGGGGTGGAGGTGTTGTTTTTTTGCCGACATTTATGTCGACATTTTCTTGTTCAGTTAGATATAATTATATGCTATACTTATTTTGTTCTGGTTAAATGAGGTGATCATGAGAAATATATTTTTTGTAGATAGTGAGAACGTCGGCGATTCCTGGATACAACTATTTGATTATCTGAATGACGATGACTGTATCCTTGTATTCTACACCGACAAGTCTCCTAACATGTCCTATGCAAATGTTGTCGCATTGAAACAGTCCCCTTTTGAACCTGAGTTCATCCTCTGTGAAAACGGGACTGATAATGCCTTAGATTTTCAACTTGTAACCTACCTTGGTTCGTATACCGTTAAAAATCCGGACGACAACCTCATCATTGTTTCAAAAGATAAAGGTTTTGACAGCGTGGTACATTTCTGGACGGAACGCGGATACCATGTATGCCGCAAGGCTCCCTCCATTTTCCACACACTGGCAAATGAACTATCTATACAAAAGCCAATGCTTC
Source organism: Clostridium sp. AM46-21 (assembly GCF_003480025.1). Classification (NCBI taxonomy): domain Bacteria; kingdom Bacillati; phylum Bacillota; class Clostridia; order Eubacteriales; family Clostridiaceae; genus Clostridium; species Clostridium sp. AM46-21. The sequence continues at coordinate 64,790 of NZ_QUIB01000015.1, read as the reverse complement.
CTGCAATTCCAGCTTTTACTGCAGTACCGGAAAGTATTGATGATTCAGTAATAAAGGCAGAAAATCCAAAGCCGGACGTGATCGTAGAAGCCACTCCCGCTGCGAACCCTGTCAAAATTGCTGTTCCTGTTAAGATTGATAAACAAGCTGCTATTCCAGAAGCTGTATCTACGCCGCTGTATGATAAGGAACAGGTCGATACATTACTTTCCTGTGTCGGGAAAAGTAATCTATCCGCCATCCACAACATACTTATATCAATCTACGGTCAGGAAAAAGGAAGTTATATCTATGGTATAGTAAAGAGTTCATCCTACGAGATACCAAAGGTCAACTGGCAAAAGAAAACAAAATACCGTAAATTCTTATCGATTGTTTACTCTAATGCCGGTATTGCTCTCATTGATGATTTCTATAAAAAACTATACCCGCATAAAGCAAACCTTCGGGAAATTCACAACCTCTTCGTAACCAAGTATGGTCAGGAAAAGGGTACCGAATACTATCGCTACTATAAATCGCATGCAGAATTTCTGCAGAAGACATTCTAGCATGTAATAAAAAGAACCAGAACAAAGTTCTCCCCCGCCACAGGAACCGAATCGCATATAGGGGATGTGGTAAGTAAGGCTGTGGTGGGGGGAGTATGTACATGTGCTACTACTTTTTGATCTCAGTGTTACATCTGTATTTGTATCTATATGGTCTTATTAAATTCTCATATAATTTATAACTGCATATATCTATATAGCTTACTTCTTGTTCTTTTATGGTTGTATAGCAAATCAGTCTGGGATTCTCCTTTATATAGCACTGCTTCTCAAAATCCCATTCACATATAAACACCTTTTCAAATGGTGATTTCTCTATAACCCTAAGAAAATAATCCGTAACACCGTTTCTTTCTTTTGTTTTTAACAGATGTTCCATACAATCAAATTCATCATCTAAAACAAATATAAACAAGTCCGTATCCCCTTTAGGATGTAATTTTTCCTTTTTCTTTATTCCCGCAATAATATTATCTATATCAGCTTCTATCACTGGTATATCCGATTTAAATTCTGAGGGTTGCCCATCTTTGTAATTAAAACTTTTCGCAAGAAGTCGTTTATCTTTATCGAATTGACATTTTCCTTCTTCTGTAAATGAACCATCGATATTTCTTTCATAATCCAATGCAATAAAACGCATTTGCGCTTCACTTATTTCCTGTAATTTCTCCGTTTTCTCTCTAATAGATAATCTATCAAATTGTGTTGGAGATTTTGCTATTTTATTATTATGTTGCGTATGTGTTACTTCTAAATAATTCCCTCCTTGAAATTTTAGATCAGGCATACTCTTACTTGAATTATCATCATAATATTGATTGTCAAATATATAGCCTTTTAATTGTAAAATCTCCTTCGCTTCCTGTTCTCCTTGTTTCATTTTATTTTCCCCCTTTTATTTTAATTATATTTTCTTTGTTATCATTCCACTATGTATCTATTAAAACGTAACTCAAGCTCAATACTATGTAAAATGTCCATAATCCACATTCCACCATGTGTCTATTAAAACCCGGCATATCCGATACAGCCGACCAATCCTTGCGCCAATTCACATTCCACTACGTATCTATTAAAACAAAGATCCCGGCTCCGGTCTATTTCGTCCTCTATAAATTCACATTCCACTACGTATCTATTAAAACTGGCATAAGACCTGCAATAGTTATACAAAATGCAGTATTCACATTCCACTATGTATCTATTAAAACAACAATAACCGCCTTATCCGTCGTCATGCTCCAAAATTCACATTCCACCATGTATCTATTAAAACCTATAGACCAGGATAGTATCTGACAGCTTTTCTTCATTCACATTCCACCATGTATCTATTAAAACTGTATGAAATGTACAGGCGGCACCGGTCAGAGTTTAATTCACATTCCACCATGTATCTATTAAAACTGCTTTGCCCTCTTCAAAAACTTTTGCCCGAACTTTATTCACATTCCACCATGTATCTATTAAAACTAGCGCCAAGTGCTGTTATGAAAACACCGGTTTCATCATTCACATTCCACCATGTATCTATTAAAACTGATTGCGGAAAAGCCTACAGAGGGCATTCTGACATAATTCACATTCCACCATGTATCTATTAAAACGTGCGCCTTGCATCCGATAGCTATAGACTGCACAAATTCACATTCCACCATGTATCTATTAAAACGACAACGGCAGACGAATCAATATAGCAGATGAAAAGCATTCACATTCCACCATGTATCTATTAAAACCGGACGAACAGGTTGTGCTATCCGGTTATGTCGGAATTCACATTCCACCATGTATCTATTAAAACACTACCGTTTCCGAGCGGTTTTTTTAACGAACTCACATTCACATTCCACCATGTATCTATTAAAACTCATTATCACCATACTGGTCCAGATCTGAACCCTTATTCACATTCCACCATGTATCTATTAAAACTGGAGCTGATCTTATAATCATAAAAAGGCAGCTCGTATTCACATTCCACCATGTATCTATTAAAACGGATTCACCGGATTTGATACGTTTAGCAATCAATTTAATTCACATTCCACCATGTATCTATTAAAACCGCTATATATGCAGCCTTTTTCCCCGATAAATCCCATTCACATTCCACCATGTATCTATTAAAACACTTCAGATATATCTCAAGCTGCTCATGCATGCCCATTCACATTCCACCATGTATCTATTAAAACGTTTATGTTCATTTTATATAAACCCCCTGTTCTAATATTCACATTCCACCATGTATCTATTAAAACCACTTCTCCGTCTGCTAAAACAGATTCTACCGAATAATTCACATTCCACCATGTATCTATTAAAACTCCAGTGCTTCAAAAGAAAGAAAAGCTTCTTTTACTATTCACATTCCACCATGTATCTATTAAAACGCAGATAAACGGTGAGGTTAAATCTATCAATATGAATTCACATTCCACCATGTATCTATTAAAACCGGCAGGCATTGCATCTGATACACTCACCTCAACACATTCACATTCCACCATGTATCTATTAAAACAAGTTTCACTGTGAAACTTTAAGGAGGTAGAAAAAATTCACATTCCACCATGTATCTATTAAAACCTAAAAACCATCCTTTGAATCCGAGATAATCTCCAATTCACATTCCACCATATATCTATTAAAACGCAACGCGTCCGGAAATACACCCGCTACTATAAATCTATTCACATTCCACCATGTATCTATTAAAACGTCAGAATCGAACACAAAAGAACCAAATTTTTTTAATTCACATTCCACCATGTATCTATTAAAACGATATTTTGTTGACTGAATATAATAAAAATTGTTCATTCACATTCCACCATGTATCTATTAAAACTAGAGCAACCCAAACAGGATGTAACTATCTTTGTAAATTCACATTCCACCATGTATCTATTAAAACACAATACGCTTAAATACTGCACTAATATATAATTCATTCACATTCCACCATGTATCTATTAAAACGCACGTTATGAATTGTTTAAATTAATAGAAGCTATATTCACATTCCACCATGTATCTATTAAAACTAAAGCGGTATTGCCCGACACATACGGTGAGGACGTATTCACATTCCACCATGTATCTATTAAAACCAGTTGACAGCCTATCTCTTTTAATTGTCTTTATTATTCACATTCCACCATGTATCTATTAAAACTTTGATAATCGTTTTATACCATACGTCAAGATTAGATTCACATTCCACCATGTATCTATTAAAACACTTAACGTACCACGATAACGCACCGCATGCAACGAATTCACATTCCACCATGTATCTATTAAAACTGGCATCGCAAACTAGCTTCTTTACAAATTCAATCCTATTCACATTCCACCATGTATCTATTAAAACAAAGAGGCATATAACGCGGGACAAGGGGTTATATTGATTCACATTCCACCATGTATCTATTAAAACCTGTGTTTCTTTGTCAATAGTTCCTTCTGCCTTTCTATTCACATTCCACCATGTATCTATTAAAACTACATCAACACCATTAACTTCAAAAATGCCATTTTTATTCACATTCCACCATGTATCTATTAAAACGCAACGCTGACAAACTCGTTTGTAGAAGTTGATTGATTCACATTCCACCATGTATCTATTAAAACTTGTCACACACTGATGTTGTGGACAGTCTGGAAAGTATTCACATTCCACCATGTATCTATTAAAACAATCGCGGTCGGGTCAGCAGAAATCCCTGTTGTTTGATTCACATTCCACCATGTATCTATTAAAACTAATATCAACACTCAAACACTTATTTCCAGAATTTGATTCACATTCCACCATGTATCTATTAAAACTGATTTTACATATTTAAACGATTTTCTGATTCAATAATTCACATTCCACCATGTATCTATTAAAACCGCATCGCAGGATTTCGCGGATGCAAAGCAAAAGTTATTCACATTCCACCATGTATCTATTAAAACGAGTGCACTGTCAACCGTCATCTTAACATACTGAATTCACATTCCACCATGTATCTATTAAAACCGCAGTGCGTTACTAATTTAATCGGCGGTAATTTGAATTCACATTCCACCATGTATCTATTAAAACAAGTTTCACTGTGAACCTTAAGGATGTGTTAGTTCAATTACTGTAGATAAATTCACATTCCACCATGTATCTATTAAAACGCAAAAATCTCCATAAAAGCAAGGTTCGCGTTTTTATTCACATTCCACCATGTATCTATTAAAACCCTTGCACAATCTCAATAGATATAAAAGAGGACTTGATTCACATTCCACCATGTATCTATTAAAACTCATCAATGCTATATCTGTAATGCAGGCAAGCCTATTCACATTCCACCATGTATCTATTAAAACTTCTTAGCAGAGGATGAATACTTCTTATCGTTTAACATTCACATTCCACCATGTATCTATTAAAACCAACACTATAAAAAAGCAATATTTTACAATGCTTTCATATCCTCTTTCTGTCGACCTTGCTTCAATACTGGGAATACACTTTCTATTTTTTAATTGTATATTCCATTTTTCTATATTTCATCACATTGTCGACTGACGGCAGTTTTTGCAATATTTATGGTCGACAATTTCAAATAAAGAAACTGGCTTTGTCATCTTCCTTACCCCAAAATTCTTTATTCAACCATTTTTCCTGCCTGCTTTTAAATATAATAACGGAATCCAATTCATGATCAATATATTCATCCAGCTCCTGTTTCAGCTTCACAAGTTGTACTTTTGTGATATCTCCCTCAAAAACAGAATTTTGTATATGGGACAAATACCTTTTACAAATCTTAAAAATATGATTCCATCGTTTTTGTCCATTGTTTTCTTTATTTATGTCATATACCAATACTACATACATATTTCACCACCATATTCTGAATCCTTCATATTCTTTTTCCCCAATCAGATGCTTGATCAGCTTGTATAACTCTAAACGCATCAGATACTGATATGTAACGGGGCGACCTAAATCTTTATGCATAATTGTCTGCTGTAATTTTTTCTCTAACTCCTGTGCAATCAATCTGGATGCATCCCTATTCAAATGCAAATAATTCAGCTCCTTCGTAAAACTTTTTTCGGTTATCTGATTACGGTTTAATAATGAAAAAAGAAGTCGATCTCCTATCAACGGTTTGAAAATTTCTGCCACATCCAGACATAGAGAAAATCTTCTAACACCAGGTTCATGGAGATAACTTATCGTAGGATTCAATTGTGTATGATATACCTCACTAAGAACCTTTGAATAAATCAACGAATTAACAAAAGAAATCAACGAATTAATCATGTTATCAGGCGGATGCATAACTCTTTTATCAAACTCTATTTCCTGATCAATGATAACATTCCATGTAGCATAATAATGCCTTCTTATATTTCCCTCTATTCCCATTAGCTCTTGAATCGTTGATGTTTTTGGTAATTCTTTTCTCAACGAATCAATTTCTGACATATAGGAAGATACATCCTTGCCTCGTCCGTTATAATACCGAAGATTTCGGTAAATATTATCGGCAGCCGCTTCTATAAATTTTTTTGCAATGGTCAATCTCTTTCCATAATCTGTATAATGTTCAACCTGTTTTACCAATAATTGACCTGCCAGCAGCTTTTCTTTTGGATAAAAGCTACCTGTATAAAAATTATAATAATTGAAGAAATGTATCGGGATTCCATATTGAGAAATGTAACTCAAAAATGTTGTATTAAATGACATTTCTGACATGACATAAATATCATCAATTCGTTCAATCGGAATATCTCTTTTTTCTCCACCTGAAGATATAAATTGGAGTGTATTATCTTTTCTTTTTAAATCTCCACTATTGTAAATATAAAAACTTTGTCCCATTATCCCTCCATGTTAGATAAAACACAAATCATGATATGCGCACTTTCCACATATTTTTTGTTTTTCAAATGCTGGTGGTTGTTCCTGCATTTTTAACTTTTCTATATCTGCAATTATCTTCTGCAACTGTACTTCATCATCCTCTGACAGTTCTACAACAATATTTTTTTTGATCATAGGATAATCAATCTTTGCCGTTAAGCCCTTAACTCCACGTTGTTTCAAATAATATAGATAATATTTAACCTGCCAGATTCCTGCTTCTTCTATTGCCTTGCTCTTTTTTATCTCATGTAATTCCTGATGCTCTTTTATAAAATCAATATTTATTACATTATCGATATTAATGTGTTTATCATCACGCCGGTAACTGTTCTCATCAAGTAATTTACCCAACATAACATTTTCATTATCGGATTCCATATTTATTTCATTCATGAAATACCATAATTTTCTTTTACACACAAAGTAATAATAAATCATTACACCAGTAACTCGATTTTCCACAATTTCTCCTTATATAAAATTCCACTCATCATCATACTTCGTTAACGATAAGCCCATGCCCCGTCCTGTCATTTCATCAAAATCATATAATAAACATGTCCTGTGAATATCTAACCTGTCATTTATACAATTCAAATCTACTCCATCTAATTTTCTTCGATCCGAATACAAGTTCAGATTAAGAGTTATATCTGCCAGTTTTGCTTTCAATATTCTTCGTATATTACTCTCAACATATGGTGTATCTAAAACACCCGTTATTGCCTCTATCAGATCCTGATTTTCCTGATATATTCTATCTGGAATTACTGTAATACTTTTTATTCCACGAAAATCCTCATCGATATCTTTCTTAGATGTATAATCTAACGGCTGCAACGATTTAAATTTAGCCAGATTTCTTTTTATCATTTGGAAGTATGCCGTATTTTTTAATGCGTCTACATCATAAACTTCATTCATATACTGAACTTTATCTTTTTCAGCAAAAAGCTCTCCATTATATGCCACTAATAATTGTACAGATCTATCATATATATCACTGTCATATATTCCTTTTCCATTCTTCATACATCCTGAATAATTAACATAAATTAATACATTTGCATCGGTTATATCCTTTTTTCCTGCTCTATTACACCGTCCCATTCTTTGCAATAAACTGTCAGCCGTACACATCTCCGTATAAAGAACATCAAAATCAATATCAAGACTTGCTTCTACAATCTGGGTTGTTACCCATATACCTGTCATCTCATCATTATCGGAAAAATCCATTATCATCTTTTCCAACTGATCTCGATGTTTCCGAATATATCTGGAATGAAGCAGAAATACCTCGTCTGTTCTTTTGGATAATTCTTCATATACTTTCTGTGCCTTTGATACTGTGTTGCATATAACAAGAACTTTTTTCTTATATCCATCTTCCGCAATTCTGTCAAAATCAAATTCTTCATGAAATAATGCGATCCTATGCCTGTCTGTTCCCATCGTGGTGGAAAAATCTCTAAAAATATAATCTCGATCCTTGATCAACCCATATTTTCGCATAAAAAATTCTAAAACCGGTGGAAATGTTGCCGTTATGATTGCAAATTTTCCTTCCATTCGTTTTAGTTCTGACAAGCCATAAATTAATGCTGCTACTATCTTAGGAGAATATGACTGAATCTCGTCTATAATTAATTTTGAATATTTCAGTGTTGCTGCAAAAATCTCAGTTCCCGGGGCTTTATAAACAAATTTAAATAATTGATCTACCGTGCAGACAGTAAGTGGATACGAGAACAATTTTGCCTGCTCATATCTGGTATTCCCATCTGTAAATTGCCCATCTGTTCCATCAAAATAACTGCTTAAGCTATCAGAATGAAGCAATGCTACATCCTTATACATATACCTGTCCTTTATTCTGCTATATATGGCATTAGAAGAAACTTTTAACGGTAATGTATAAAAACCTTTCTCACCATTTGCCCATAATAAAGCTGCCTCTGTTTTTCCCGATCCAGTAGGTGCTATAACTACAACATTATCATCACTATGTTCCTGCATAAAAACCTGCAACTCACGCAATGAATTTGAAAAGTAATCGCGAATCGTGCTGCATAATTTTTTCTCAGCAATGTCACTGTGTAATTCTGCTTCTTCATATCCTGCACTTACCGTCCAGTCAAACTTATTCAACAAGCCCTTTATCAACATATATTCACACCATGTTTGCTCATCTACACTTCTCAATTTCATTGTAGGATTATTCGAATACAACAGTTGATTACGATTTGCGGCAGAAAATTTCACATCTTCCTTTCCCAAATATTCCTGCAAATATTTTTTATACCATTTATCGTAATAGTCATAAAAATTTCTATCAGAAAAACTATCCTTCCGATCATGATGATAATAGACTGCTGTCAACAACATAGAAAAGTCATCGTCTGTACATCCAGGTATTTCCTGCTTAATCTGTTTCTCTGATAAACTAAGTGCACTAAGGAAACCATGTGGTATCTGACTTTCTGCCATCCTTGCAAGTCCGGGATTGACAATTGTTTGGAAAATATAATTAGCTTTTCCAAGGTCATGCACTCGGCATGCCTCTAAAACCAGATTCTTTTCCTTTTCTGTAAAATACATATCAAAAATCTCAAAGAATTTTCCTGCACAGTTAACAATATCCTTCTCATGTTCTCTTAAAGTTTTTTGCTCCTGAACAGTTTGCTGTTTCAAAGAATCCAAGTAAGAAATGATCATCTTCGACTCGTTTTCATTCAATTTATCCATCTGGTTGTCCAAAAGATAAATCAATATGTTTCTGATGTCATTTACATTTTTAACCTCCTTCTTGGTGTCATTTGACTTTGCATAATATTCCATATCGTATTGTCAATCCCTCTCTTATCTTGTTATGCGAACGCAACAACATCCCCATAGGTATCGATATATGCATTCACTACTGAAGTATCCTTCGGCATATAATGCGCTTTTATCTTTCCACCATCCGGTTTCCATCTGCGATATCCCTGCGGTGTTATCTCGTATTCCTTTGTTAACATGTAAGTCGTGCTTGTACGTCGTCCAATATCCAACTCTGATTGAAATGGAATGTAAATATTATTTTGAATTGTTGCTGATTCAACTTTCTGCAATTCAACAATTTCTACATTTTGAATATCCAGCAAATCTTCATATCGACCTAATGATGGATAAATAATCGGACACTTCAGTGACTGATAAATCTTATCAAAATCTTCCTCTTCAGGTATAATATGTAAAACCATCCGATTATCACAGATCAGTTCTACATGCGCAATCCCCTTAAACACACCATAATCTTTGTCTTCACCTTTGATACAGAGCTGATGTCTTCCCTCTTCATACTTTGTATCGAATTTGAATGAATATCTTGTGTATAATTCTGATACAGAACCTGCGTTTTCTCCCTGGATACTTACCTGCATCTTGTGATAACTGTCAAATCCACTGATTGCGTGAATCATACCAATAACAGTTGAATATGGAGGCAACGGATAAGATTCTTTTATAATGAAACTACTTGGTTTTCTGTAGTTCGCAAGGTTTTGAAAACAATCAATTCTAATTGCTCGCTCCATAATATTCATCAACTTCCTTTTTCAACTGTTTAAATACATCTGCAACTGTCTTTGTGTTCAATGTATCTTTTAATTCTGCATCATTCTGGAAAATACCTGTCACAACTCCAACACTGGTATTGTTCTTTATATCCTCATCACTTTCAATAATCTCTCCAAGCATCTTCGTGTTTATCGCACCATTTTCCAAAGATACTCTATTTTCAAAGAACGGATTTTTTCTTAAATATCGACCACCGATTGCAAATACAGGACTAAGGTTCTCTCTTCTTCCCTTTATATCACGATATAAATACTGGATCGTATCAAGGAATTTCTTTACTCGATCTGCTTTTTCTTCTGCAGATATCTCAAGATCTCCATCCACACCAATACGATCAAGATCTATAGTGATCGTATATGAGTAGAATGACTTCTGTATCTCACTCTGTGCGATCGCATTATCAAGATTCTGGCGTCTTGCCAATCCAATATTGGTTAAAAATTCCAGATCGCTCTGATAAGGCTCTAATGACACCGCATTACTCAGTCGAACAACTGCACTTCTGGTATCAGCTCCGCCTTTTTTATCCTCTCCTTTTGCACTAGTCTTCATATAACCAAAAAAGTCAATTTCCGGGTAATCTTTTATATTAGCAGTCGGTGCAAACTGAACGACTCCACTCTTTCCATCAACAGGTGTTGCATCCCATCCTAACTGCTGAATAATATTGTATCTCAATGCCTGTCTTGATATATAAGAATATTGCTCATATGTTCCTCGTGATAATTTTTTGAGTGTAGTAATATTACCTACGCCCTCTCCATAATTTGCACTTTCTGCAAGAAATACCATTGTAAGTGTTAAACCATTCCTAATCATTAACCTTTTCCTCCTTTTTTTCATAATGACTGCCTTCTAATCCCATAAGGAATGCATATCCATACTCTCTAAACTTCTCCCGATTATCCAAACACTCTATGAATGCATCCGGAACTGTCAGATTTACAGAACAATAGATGCGCATTATAATTTCCATAAAATGAGAAACATCTCCAACTGCAACTGCATTCAGTAATCGATATACCGTACCTCTGATTCTTGAATCATCACTTGTGCCTTTCGCTGCTAACAGTTTATTTCTTAATTCATATCCACACTCTCTAACTTTGTATCGATTCACTATTGCACCTCCTATCTTATTCTTATCTACATTATCTTTCTTCAATAAACTTACACGAATCTGAATGTCATATACCCAATAAGCATCTACCAAATATGTCTTTGCATCCATAGACTGCCTTAACAAGATATTTAATAAAGGATATTGATTTCTATACCGAAGAATATTCAATATGACTGTTTCATGTATATTTATGTATTCGGTCCCCTTTTTTATATATGGGTATTTACTTAATACATCAAGTCCAGCCCTTACTTTCTCATCATTCAATATTGCAAGAATATTTTTATTGATGATATCAAATGTATAACGTTCGCTTTCATCTCTGCCTCTGGTTATGACCTGAATATTACCAAGTTCTTCCGTCTTCATCTTCAATAACAGATTCAATGTTCTGGAAATCCATGAAGTATATCGTTCTTCATCTTCTCTTTCCGCATCCTGCATAACGCCATCCTTACGATTTGCTTCTAATAATTCCTGAATATTCTGATCCGTATTAATAAACAAAAATCGATTCCCCATCAGATAAAAGCCAAGAGGAGATAATGCATATACAAATGCACACACCGGACATAAGAAAGCATCTACCTTACAATTCCAGAAAGCTGATTGTTTTCTTGCCAGATCATCTGCCTGATCCTTCATAAATGCAAGTGATACTTTCGTCTTCGAATCGATCTTTGCACTACAATCAATGCAAATCTCCTTTGCCTTCTTTTGATCAGTTTCTATATAAGTCCGAAACGGATCTGAAAAATCATTTTCAAAAACCTCTCGCATATTTTTTGCCGCATTTGCTCGTAATAGAAAACATTTTCCATCCCAGAAACGATTGATATAATTGTATATGGCACTTTTCATGATCAAGGTTTCTGCACAAACAGGCTGAATAAGGAATTCATGCAAATGAACCAACCGCTCCCGCAATAGTTCCGGCTCCATAGATTCTTTCAATTTTACCGCCTTAAGTAGCTCGTATGCTTCAGTGGTATCAACCTCATCCTTTATACTGGCAATGCCCGATTTGTAACTGTTAGACAAAAGTTTATCATTAATGAATTTGATATCATCTTTCCACTTTTTGCCATCCCACTCTGGCAAACTCAGTGCAGTTAACAAACTTTTAATCTTGTCCAATATTGTTTGATATACACTGTTTTGCCTGTAATATGTTGTTATCCCACGGAAGTATAAATCCGTCCAATTTGTCTTCTGGCAGAAATCTGTATCAATCCATAATTGCTGATTATCTTCCGTATAACCATAATCCATATTCTCAGATGCTTCAGCAATTTCATCCAGTATATAATGCATACCTACGATTCCCGCATTTTTCAGGAAATCACCCATTGGTATATAGATTTTACCCAAACTTATACCCCTCCTTTCTTCTAACCTAATACTTCAAACTTTCCATTTCCCGTCGACCTGCGTACTCCAAGCCCTGCTCTCTGCAGAACATTTAACAAAGCAACAGATCCTTTTAATTTAAAAATACCCAGCGAAGCATCCGTATTTCTTCCAAACACTGGAATTACAACCTTTTTCCCTTTGATCACTTGAATAGAAAAATCATCTGTATCAACCGGAATATTCATTCTTTCAGTAAAGATCTTAACATTCTCTTTCACAACGTCTGAAAACTCATCCTTATCAAACGTATAATAACTGTCTGAATTGGTATCATTATCATGGTATCTTGCCAGTAATGGGCTCTGCATTTTTATGATGATTTCATCATCTGTGATATCATTTATATTCTGAATATACACAGATATTAATTGCATGGAATTCTTGTTCATCGAATAATGCCGAAATTTCATAGTCTGAAAAGCATTAAACAAATATAAAAATTCCTTATCATCAGCATCCGTAAAAAATACCATGAATTCGTCCTTATCAAGAAATATCTTATCGTCTGTAAACTTCGCACCAGGAAGATAATACGAATATGTAAACGTCTTCATGATTGATCTGCTCTTATCATATAAACGCTGATACAATTCCTCGGAAATATTCTTCGTCGCGGTCTTTAAAAAACTTGTAAACAAACGATCCATCTCTTTGGGAAGAAAAGGATATTCCAATTTAAAACGAAGTTTAATCTGATACATTTTTTCACCTCCTTCATAATTTATTTGACTTTGTATTATCAAAATACCACACTTCTCATGCAATGTCAACAACAATAACTTATAAACAGCTTAATAGGTATTAAGTTTAACATGACAACAAAATCCTTGTGTTGTATTTTTTTATCATTCCATATATAATTTTAAATACATTGTGGAATGTAAATATTAATCTGTTATTAAGATATTTAGTAATAGTCCCATATTGGAATGCACCTTATATTCCACAATGTATTTTTATTACAATCAATCATTAATATGAATATACTAATCTATACCATGTACAAAAAATCGTATTTTTATTACAATCAATCATTAATATGAATATACTAATCTATACCATGTACAAAAAATCGTCCATCATATCAATTTCACTTCATAATTATAGGGATTTCTTATTAGAGAAAATAGAAAACTAAAAAGCCTCTATCTCAGACCCGCCCCCTTTTATTATGGAAATATTATACCTTTATTTGTCATAATGTGCAATAATATGCGCATATTTTGTCAAATTTTAGAAAATACACTTTCAAATACCAATAATTCAATTGCAAACGCCCCCGTTTATACAAGCGAGGGTGTTTGTCAAACCATGTAATACATTTAAAACTTCACAACTTCCGGTTCATGTGTAAATGATGAGAATGTTGCTGTGGCATTCTTAAAATAAAATACCTCGGTGTTACCATCATCTGCGGAATACATCTTCTGTAATGAAGGGTATGCATCTAGCATAGACTGTCTTGCTTCTCTGCGGTCATCTTCCACCAGTTCTCCTGCTACACGAAGCCATTCTCCATTCATAAAAGCACAGATCTCAACCTTCGAATTTGCATGGATCTGCTTTGATACATCTTTTACTTTGCCTGTCTGTATGTATAACTTGCCTTCAAAAATATGGGCAGTTCCAAATGGTCTAACTCTTGGCTGGTCACCCTCTACAGTTGCTAAATAATAAGTTTCTGCGTCCTTTAAAAATTTTGCTACTCGTTCCATAGCATTATCCTCCTGTTTATAAGCTTTTTAATAGCTTACGCCTCATACACCGGCTCAAAATCCTCTACCCCATGTCCACATATCGGACAGGTGAAATCTGCCGGCAGCTCGCTTCCTTCATATACATAATTACAGATACGGCAGCGCCAGCCTACGATCTTCTTGTCCTGGGCTTTCGGTTCTGCTTTTGGTTTTACCTTTGTCTGATAATCCGCATAAGTCAGCGGTGCATTTGCATTGATCAGCTTGGCATCTATGACTTCTGCGATAAATAACGTATGTGTGCCAAGGTCGTGCTGTTCTACTACTTTTCCGCTGATCACGGCACAGGCATTCCATCCCATATACGGAATGTCATTGCAGTCCTTTGGCATTTGCAGATCTGCGAATTTATCCACATCTCTGCCGGACTGGAACCCGAAATGTTTTATCGTCGCAAATGAGCAGGTCTGATCCAGAATACTCAAAGCAAATATCCCACTCTCTTTCAACAGATCACATGTATAATTCGTGTTTAATACAGATATCGCAACCCGAACCGGATTACCTGCCACCTGCATACATGTATTTGTGATGCAGCCATTTACCTTCTCCCCTGATCTGGTGGATAACATGAATACACCATAGGATAAATTATAGATTGCTTTTTTGTCCATATGCTTGTACCTCCCTTTTACAAAATACGATTTGTTTTTTCATCCTTGCAAGCAAATAATTTTATACCCATTATACCACAAACCGAATAAATTTATAATTCTTTTCAAGAATTATTCTCAATAATATACATTGTGAAAAAATCAGGCAGCTTGATATCCCCAATTCAGGATTGCTGCCTGATTTTTCTGCTTCTGTCACTACTATATAATAATAAACAACCGGTAGCGACTATCTCTTACTTCCCACATTTCTCCACGCATGGAGCGCTTGTGTCAAATGCTGAGTTAAATGCATAGAAGTTCTTTGTATCCATCTTGTCGCGGACAATGCCAAGGCTTTCACCGAAGCGCTGGAAATGTGCGATCTCACGTTCACGAAGGAATTTGATCGGCTCATATACATCCGGGTAGTCTTTGCAGAGACGCAGGATATTGTCATAAGTCGAGCGGGCTTTCTGCTCTGCTGCAATCTTATAAGAACAACTTTTCATTAAAAGTTCCAGTGAATTTCAATGGGAACGTCCCTTGTTCCCGGAATACGCTTGCCAACAGATATATAATCAATCAACGTTTCCACAATCTCACGGGTAAGGTGTTCCAAGTTGGTGTATTGTTCAATCAATTCGCGGCGATTATCACCTGCCGCAATTTTTTCTTCGATTTCGGCTAACTGCTTCCCGCCGTCAGTAACAACACGTTCCAAACGGTCGCGGTCTGTGGTAAAATCTTTAGACATTTCCATATAATCACTTTCAGAAATTAAGCCCTTGACCTTATCCATGTAAAGCTCCCGAATACCTTTTGAATACTCTGCAATCTTTTTTTCATAGACTGCAATATTGGAGAGTAGACGAGCTTTCTGTGCCTGTAAGTTATCACAAAATTCTATGTTCTGTTCTAACTCGTCTTTGTCAAGATATTCGGCTGACAAACGGTTCAACTCGTCAATTACAAGCTGTTCCAGTTTATCAACAGAAATAAAAGAACCAATACAAGCGTCCTTTGCTACATGGCGGTTAGAGCATTGAAGATAATGTTTATTGTGATTTTTGGAAGAACGCATTGTATAACCGCAGTTAGCACACCGGGCTTTTCTTGCGAATAAACCGATTGTACCAATGTCAAAGGGTTTTGCCCTCTGTTCGATTAACGCCTGTACTCTGTCCCATAACTCACGGTCTATAATAGGCTCATGCGTTCCCTCTACGATATACCACTCACTTTTAGGGCGGGGTTTGTTCTGCTTCGTTTTATAAGAAACACTGCCATATTTACCTTGCACCATATTACCGATATAAATTTCATTTATCAGCATATCGGAAATAGCAAAATATTTCCATAAGGTGCTGTTTTTGGTCTTTGGCTGTTTGTAACGCAACCCATGTAGACGCTTATATTCAGTTGGATTTGGTATGCCCCTGTCATTGAGCATACGGGCGATTGCAGTTTTACCGTAACCTTGTGCGAATAGGGTAAACACTTCACGGACAACGACTGCGGCTTCTTCATCAATTATCAAATGTCCTTTTTGCTCTGGGTCTTTCTTGTAACCATAAAGAGCAAATGCACCGATATGAAAACCATTCACACGCCTGTTTGTTAAGACGCTTCGGATATTTTCAGACATATCCTCTAAGTACCACTCATTGACAAGCCCGTTAATCTGGCGGGACTTTTTGTTTCCCTTGTTTGCGGTGTCTGCATTATCAACGATACTGATAAAGCGAATACCCCAAATAAGGAACAACCCGTGTATGTATTTTTCAACTAATTCCAGTTCACGGGTAAATCGAGATTGTGTTTTGCAGAGAATTATATCAAATTTATGTGCTTCTGCGTCTTTCAACAAACGGTTAAATTCCGGGCGTCGTCTGTCAGACCCGGTATAGTCGTCGTCACTGTATATGTTGTAAAGTTCCCACCCCTGTTCCATAGCGTATTGCAATAGCATAGCTTTCTGGTTCTGTATGCTGTTGCTGTCGTCAGTTTCAAACTGCTTGTTTCTATCTTCTTCGGATAAGCGGCAATAAATAGCTACTTTCATGTTCGTATCTCCTCCAAGAGATAGAACAAGCCATTTCTGTTGTAATCGTACCACAACAAAAATGGCTTGTCATTATCTTTTAGAAAAGTTTACAACTTTGCCTTTCTCAATTTTATTTATCATTTCAATCCACGTCTTTGTGAACTGCATTTTAGAAGTAGTGTTTTCGCCGCTTTTGAAAACACTCTTACAAATAGGTATAGGGTTTTGTACTTTTTCCAATGTTTAGCCCCCTTTCAGAAATGGCTAATACACTATATGAATAGCGGCAAGTCCACTATTACAACATAAAAAAGAGAGCTTTAATCAGACGATTGTTAGCTCCAATCTCACGGGAGTTTCACCCCTGCGCGGTTCTCGCACAGCCCTACCCATTGCCTGCGACGCTTTGAACGCTCGGACTATGGCTATAAGGGAGTATCATTATGTATCTTGCGTGTTGTCGCCCATAAGCTGCTACACTTATTTCACGACGCGGTGTTGGTCGCTCATTCCCAGTAGGAAGTCATGGCGCACCCGCCGTATGGCTCGGCGCAAGAGGAACGTATCTGATTTGCCCTATGCTGCGTCGCCGTTATCTTGCGTCGCTTTCTTTGTCAAGGAACAAAAAGGCAGGATAGAGATAGGCAGCGGAAAGGGGGGACGCTGCCGGGTCTACCTTATACCTTGAATGAAAGGACAGCCCGCATGAGCTTTGACCGTAAACGGTCGCGTATGTCCTCGTCTATGCCATAGTAAGTATTACCGCGCTCGTCAATGAGCTTCCTCATAGACAGGGACGCTATGTAGCTTTCGTAATGTTGTACGACAATCTTCATAGCTTCCGGGTCGCCTTTTGTTGCGGCTATGATTACCGGGTACGGTAACAAGCCGCGTTCGTCCTGTTCGGTGTTACCATTATGTGCAGTCATAGGCGCGTTCCTCCAAATAGCGTTTTAACAGTTCAAAAGAGCTTGTACGCCGATACTGTATTGTGCTTCTCGGAACATCACGGAGCTTTGCAATTTCCGCGTCGTTCATTTCAAAAAAGTAGTACAGCAATACGGCTTCTCGTTTGTCGTCCGGCAAGCTGTGCAGGGCTTCGGCAAGCAGCTTCGCAGTTATTTCCTTGCCTGCCACACAAAAGGATTTTTCAGCTTCATCATGTTCAAAGTAAGCGTCGTAGGTGTAAAGCTGATTTTCCTCTTGCGGAGTTAGGTCAGAAAACGAAACTTCTTGTAGCTGCCGCCTTTTGATTTCCCCGTGGGCGTTGATAGCTTCATTTTTCAACGTCCGCTTGCAAAACCCGTTAAAAGCACATCGGATTTGCCACTGGGTACGATTAGGTTCATTCATGGTATCACCTCCTTTCGCAACCGCGAAAGCGGGTGATGATTTCCCCTTTCGTAACCCCTCAACAAATGGCGCGGGGAAAATGCCAAACATTCAGAGAAAATTTTTGAAAAAGTTTTTCCTAAACGACAAAATGCGCCCGCCCGCAAAACGCGGACAGGCGCAATGTTATAATACAGATGAAATATGAACTGCGATACAGTTAAATAGGCATGGCTCCCCCAGAGCAAACATTGAAATTCATGTGCGAATTATTCTTAATATGTACTCTATCTTTTGACATAATGCAGCCCCTTTCATTCTGTATATGTATTTCAATACAGTAAAGAGGTGTATCGTGTCGAATACAATCGAAATAAAGTGTATTGTAGAATATATATGAGGTGAATTGCAATGCAAGAATATTCTCGTTCTTTAGGTGATGTAATAAAACGTGCCCGTGGAAAATTAGGTCTTACTCAAAATGAAGTAGCGGATGCGGCAGATATTGATGTCCGTACCGTTTTGAATATTGAGAACTATAAAGGAAATCCTAAAATGGAAGTCCTTTATCCACTTGTACGCGCTTTGAAAATAGACGCAAGGGAAATCTTCAACCCGGAAATACAAAGAGAATCGCCCGCGCTTCGTCAACTTCGATTGTTGATTGAGGAATGCAGCGAGGAAGAAGCAGAAGCTATAATTCCTGTTTTCCGATCTGTACTTACCGCGTTAAGAGATCAAAATGCAACACCTATTGAATGAAAAAGAGCCAGCTTTCCCATTCTAAAGAATGAGAAGCTGGCTCTGCACTTTATATGTCTGGCTCATTTGCTTAACACCATTTTTAGTTGTATTACATCTATCTTTATTTCTTTCTTACACTTCGGACAGTACAGTGGAAACTTTACGAGAACAGTATCGTCATATACTTTTGTTCTCGTTTTTCCTCCGCAAATCGGGCAATGGATCCAAAGAGAGTTTTTTCGATTGTCATTCACTCTTTACACCTCCAATAATGGCATAGCTCCGCGTTGATCGTCCGGCTTTTGCCTATTTATAAGTATATCCTAAAAGAGCCAATGGACTACAATTTCTCATAGTTCATCGGCTCTGTGACTGTGTGTCAGGCTCTTTGATAACTATTTTTTCTTATTGTTCTTCCATGTTTTGTATATAACATTGGAAACAGGAAGTAAAACACATATAGCTACAAACCAATCTGGAAAATGTGGCATAATCTCAATCCTCCTTATCTTATACAAGATTGAATATAGCCGCTGCAATGCAGATAGCAGCAACAATGAGTGATACAATAATTCGTAAAATAGAAAAACTATACAATTTTTCCGGATTTTGCGTGTCATAACGCACGGTAACGGTTGTTCCAATCTGTGACGCCATTGGTACTTGTATGCAATTTTGGGACTGATACGTTCTTCCATTCACTTTATACGAAACGGTTGCCCATTTTGAATTACGAAATTTTGAGTTTTCTGGATTTATTGTTTTGAAAGAAATAATCGTACCGACGGTTTCTGCCGTTTTGTTTCCTTTTAAAAAAAATTGAATACAGTTTATCAATCCAAAACACAATGCTATCACAGCAATGACATAAAGAAAAATAGTATCTCTATCCATAGTTCCACCTTTCTTTATCACGCCAAGTCTGCTTTATCGTAAATCTTTATAGACAAAGATGCTGATATTGCTAAAACCGCAAAACCAATAAGGACAATACCGCCATAAACAAGGTATGGCGAAAACATAGAGAGGAAGTTCAAGTTTAGATTTCCCGCTCTCATAAGCAGTGGCAGAATAAATGGCGAAGCCATAATAATCACACCAAAAGCAAACTTTGTTTTTTCATATCCAAACTTATACTGTATTGGCAAATAAATACCAATAAAAACAGATACTATAAGAAACATAAATGCAAACAGCTTTATATCTGATGTTCCTAATCCGGGCATAAACAAGGTTTCAAGTTCAAAAACGATACAACAGATTGCATATATAGCCATGCAAAAAATGTATTTTGATGAAACTATCGCTTTCCGTGAAAATGGTGTGGCACATAGTAATGTCGTAGCTTTTGGAAATTGATACTCTTTTAGGGATACATATTGCAACAGCATGAAAACGCCAAAAATGACAGAAAGAATAAATCCAAAAACTCCCGTAAACTCCGGTGTCCGCCAACGCATGACAGGTGGGATAAGCACAATAACTACAAGCATAATCAGCACATATTTTTTTACAATCAGAAAATCCTTTTTTAGCAGGGCGAACAACATCATTTTTCACCTCCGATATTTCCAAGCATAATATCCTCAATCGTCGGACGCTCAACCATAATGTTGGGAATATAAGACCGTACTTCGGATATTTGCTTTGTAATTCCTGTAAATCCAAAATCAGTTTCCGATATAGATAAAAAGAGCTTGCGAGTATCAGTTGTTAAAGCTCCGCTATCACCTTTGACTATCCGATATGTGTCAAGCAAGGTATCCTTTTCCTCTCGAAAGATGATACGCCCGTTATCAATCATAATGAGCATATCGGCAATCTTATCAAGGTCAGAGGTGATATGTGTTGAAAAGAAAACACCTTTTCCGCCATTTTCCATGTACTCAGTTAAGATTTTCAAAAGCTGCCCCCTAACTAAAGGATCAAGTCCGCTTGTCGGCTCATCCATAATCAAAAGTTCTGCGTTATGAGAAAGAGCTAAAGCAAGAGCATACTTCATTCTCATACCTTTGGAAAGGCTATTGATTTTTTGCTTCGGGTCAAGCGAAAACATATCCATGTACCGCTTAAAATCCTGTTCAGACCATGAAGTGTACGCAGACGAAATAATTCCTTTCATTTCACCTAGCGAAAGTTCTTCGTAAAATCCCCCACCGTCTAAAACTATACCAATACGGTCTTTGATTTCTCTTTCATTCTTATCCATGTCAAGACCGAAAAACTGAATTTTGCCGGATAGCTTGTTCGTCAGACCTAAAAGCGTCCGCAGCGTTGTTGTTTTACCTGCTCCATTGACACCAATAAAACCTGTGATACACCCCTCTGGCAAAGAGAATGTCACATCTTTCAAAGAAAAATCGCCATACGACTTATTTAAACCGCTGACTGTCAAAATATCGTTCATTTCAATCCTCCTCGTAAAGAATATCCATCATGGAATTAAGTTCTTCCTTACTGATTTTCAGTGATTTTGCTGTTTGTATCATATCCGCCATTTTTTGTTCTACAAGCCGTCGTTTGGAGTCGCGGAGTAATTCAAGATTGCTTGTAGATACAAATGTCCCAATTCCTACTTGACTTACAATAAATCCCTCCTGTTCTAACTCCTCATATACCCGTCGAATTGTTAAGACGCTCACTTTCAAATCATTAGCAAAAGCCCGAATAGAGGGAAGTGCGTCCCCTTCAATCAATTCTTCTTTTAATATGGCGTCCTTAATCTGGTCTTTTATCTGTTGGTATAAGGGAGTGTCAGAAGTATTTGAAATTAGTATTTTCACAAATCCCTTCGCCCCTTTCTTCTAGTGTGATGTAACTACATACACATTATAAACAACAGACACATTATTGTCAATATAATACTGAAAACAAACAGATAGAGAGGAATTACAGGGTTTTTCTTTACTCTCTTTTGGCAAAAAGGGACTTCCTGTTGTAGTAGATAACAAGGGATAAAACTTTCATAGCAAGCATAGGAAAAGAGTACCCTTTTCCGTATTTTCGCCCTCCTGCGCTGCGGCGCGTCGGTTGAAAACTGCTTGTTGGGAAGTGTCCCAAACCCTCGGAATGGAAAGGAGCGATTGCATGAACGGACGCAAAAGAACAATACAAGTCAAATTCTATGTGACAGAGGAAGAACGGGCGTTGATTGAGCAGAAAATGAAGCTCGTCCCCACCCGGAACATGGCGGCGTATCTTCGGAAAATCGCCATTGACGGTTACATCATACAGGTAGACCATGCCGATATAAAAGCCATGACCGCAGAGATACAGAAAATCGGTATCAACATCAATCAGATTGCAAAGCGTGTCAATGCAACAGGCAGCGTCTACCAAGAGGATATGGAAGAAATAAAGGAGGTGCTTGCGGAGATATGGCGGTTACAAAGATTAAGCCTATTAAAAGCACGTTGAGCAAAGCCCTTGACTATATCCAGAACCCGGATAAGACCGATGAAAAAATACTGGTGTCCTCTTACGGGTGCAGTTATGAAACGGCAGATATTGAGTTTGAATTTACCATAGCGCAGGCATTAGATAAAGGGAATAATTTAGCCCACCATTTGATACAGTCCTTTGCGCCGGGAGAAGTTGATTATGAAAAGGCGCATGAAATCGGGCGGCAGTTTGCCGACGCGGTTACAAAGGGACAGCATGAGTATGTCTTAACAACGCACATTGACAAGGGGCATATCCATAACCACATCATTTTTTGCGCGGTGAATTTTGTAGATTACCACAAGTACAACTCCAACAAACGCAGCTATTACGGCATACGCAATATAAGTGACAGACTATGCCGGGAAAATGGACTGTCTGTGGTCATTCCGGGAAAAGGCAGCAAAGGAAAAAGTTATGTAGAATATCAAGCCGAAAAGACAGGGACAAGTTGGAAAGGCAAACTCAAAATTGCGGTGGACGCACTCATTCCCCAAGTATCAAGTTTTGAAGAATTACTATCCCGGTTGCAGGCGGCAGGCTATGAAATAAAGCCGGGGAAATATGTTTCCTGCCGCGCTCCGGGGCAGGAACGGTTTACTCGTCTGAAAACCCTCGGCGCAGATTACACAGAGGAGGCATTACGGGAACGTATCAACGGAACGCGCACCCGCACTGTCAAAGCTCCAAAGCCGCAGCGTAGCGGTATCAATCTTTTGATTGATATTCAAAATTGTCTCAAGGCACAGGAAGGCAAAGGCTATGAGCAATGGGCGAAAATCCATAATCTGAAACAGGCGGCAAAAACACTGAATTTCCTCACTGAACACAAGATTGAGCAGTATGCCGATTTGACCGCCAAAATCTCGGAAATCACGGCTGCAAGCGAACAGGCAGCGGACAGCTTAAAGACAGCCGAAAAACGGCTTGCTGATATGGCGGTGCTGATTAAGAATGTTACCACCTACCAGAAAACAAAGCCTACCTATGACGCATACCGCAAAGCCACGAATAAGGATAGATACCGGGCAGACCATGAACGGGCAATAATCCTCCATGAAGCGGCGGCAAAGGCGCTCAAAACGGCAGGTATAAAGAAGCTTCCGAACCTTACTGCGCTGCAAGCAGAATATGAACAGCTCCAAGCACAGAAAAAAGCTCTGTATGCGGACTATGGAAAGCTGAAAAAACAGGTCAAGGAATATGATGTTATCAAGCGCAACATTGACAGTATTTTACAAGAAATAATCTGTTCAAATTCAAGGGAAACTAATAGAGAATTATAAGAAACCATGTTATAATAACAAAAAATGATTTAGGAGATTAACTATGTCTAATGAAATTCCTACAATACAGGCTTCTGCAACACTTTTTGCTATTGTTTTAGGAGGAACAGATAGTCTATTAAATATTCATTTGAATAATGGTTTTAAGTTTGAGAAAATAAATATTTTTGATAGTCCTTTCAAAGATAAGTATGTAAATGCAAGTGGACAATTATTAGGGAATTACTGTTTTTGTCAGCTTCCTCCAAGTTCTGAAAATCAAGCGCATTTTATTTGTCTAACTAAAAACGATAATGTTCCTTGTTCAATTATGGCTTTTACACTTAATGAAATGCACTCACTCAATCTTTTTAGTGCGAC
The DNA here is from genome assembly GCF_003480025.1 of Clostridium sp. AM46-21. Lineage (NCBI taxonomy): Bacteria > Bacillati > Bacillota > Clostridia > Eubacteriales > Clostridiaceae > Clostridium > Clostridium sp. AM46-21. The sequence continues at coordinate 40,587 of NZ_QUIB01000015.1, read as the reverse complement.
AATGGACGAGTGGAAAAAGCTTCAAGAAAAATACATTAGAGAACTTTTGTCTATTATGCGCTTATTCAAAGAGGGAAACATTGAAATATCTAACGTGTTTTATCGGTTTGATGGACGCTATCGTGTAAACGGACTACATTTAAATTCAGAATGTCAGCACGCAGATAAAGGTGAAGTGTTCGATAATTTTTACGAATTAACGGATAGTGAAGCAGCAGAATTGAATCAAATAATTGCAAATAATGTGTATTGTTTAGATATTTTGAAAAATGTAATTGACAAATTTGAAGTAGGTTGTAAAGAATTTAGAAATGAACTTGCATTTAAGGAATTGATTACTGTTGGTGAAACCTTATTTTTAAATTATAATAGTCATGACAATGCAGCAAAAAAAGCCAAACTTGCGAATCGTTTAGCTGCATGGATTGGTAAAAATGATTTGGAAGTGAAAAGTATTCATGATGATATGGTAACTTATTACGAATATCGTTCTGATGATACACACGAATCAACAAATGATGCTATTACAGCTACTAATAGGAAAAAGCTTAGAGAATACATGAGAGCTGCACTAAAAAAATATATTGCACAAATCAATATTGAAAAGCAGTCTAATCCAACTTGTGATTTCCATTTTATACGTCAAAAAATAGTGTCTAATATTATAAATGATGTATCGGATTATCAATCTCGTGGTATACTATAAAAAGACGGGACGCGGCGGCTAATGATAGCCACCGCGCCCCGTCTTTTCGTAGGTGCAGTTTTTATTGTATGTTACGCAGTAGAACCCATTTTTACAGAGTTAGGTATCAATCCCTTACCCTTGTAGGAAACGCGCCCGGAACGCCTTATAAAATGGGCTGTTTTGCCCTCTATCGCGTAATAAGGGCGCGTCTTTTTCTCATACGCTCGGCAGCTTGTTTCCGGGTGACACGCTTCCGGCAGTCCGGGCAGTATTTCGCATGGTTGGAGCTTGACGCAAAGGCAGCACCGCATACAGTACAACGCCGCATATCTTCGGTTTTCAACAGTTCTGCGTACAATTCCTTATCCAGAGGAAGTACCGCAGTCTGAAACCATTTACAGAGCAGCGAATAAGAAATAAGCTGCGGGCATACACATTCTTCCCCGTCGTCAAGCAACATACATTTTCCATTGTCGCAGTTGCAGCATGATTTTTTCACAAGGGAATTTACCCTGCGGCTTTGCGGCGGTGTCAGCCGCCTATTCCCGGTCATACTTCATCAGCGGCATAAACGGCAAGCTCGGCATATTCCGTTTCGGTCAGTGCGCCTACTTTCTTCATGGTTCTTTCTGCAAGTTCCCGCAAATCAGCGTCCATGTATGGCAGCGCGTCGCGGATATTTTCAAGCAATGCCGGTTTGCTGCTGTCCGCGTAAATACTCAAAAGGTTTGTTTCTTCCACGGTAAAACGGTTCATAGTCATACCTCCAAATCGTGTTTTTTTACTTTGGCTGTTCTTTTTGGGGCAGCTTTTTCCTTTTCGGATTGAAGCTGCGCCCGGATAGAGGGACGGGGCTTTCGTATATCCTTATTCCTGCTTTCGTTTTTATCAATCAGTGCATACGTCCCGTGTCTGCCCTCGATTTTGGAAAAGGAAAGTGTCTGATATGGCAGCATAGAAAAAAGGCGGTCTAAATCTTTGCTGTTCGCAAGCTGCATAAATGCGTTGGAAAGCTCTACCATGAAATGTGTCCTGTTGGGACTGTTCGGCGTATCGCGCCGCTTCATTTCTGCCACAATGCGTCGCGCTTCTGTTTCAAGCAACTCGTCATGCAAAACAGCGATATGAGCTTTGAAATCCCCCGGCGCAAGCTGCTCTCGGCTATGCTTTTCCTCCTGCAAGAGAAATCGCAGCGCGTCCGGGTCGTTAGGGATAGCTTCAAAGCGTTCAAATTTTCCGTAAAGCGTATCGGGATTGCCTGCAAAATACTGTCCGGCGGGTATATCCCGTGTACCGTGTTCATAAATCAAACACACCGTATTGGCGGCAAGCTCCTTGTCCTTGACACGCTCATAATGTCTTGTATAGTCAAGCTCATAGAGATTACCTTTAATTTTTCCACGTTCTGTACCTGTCAGCTCGATTGCGTAAGCAAGAATACGGTCGCTTGTCTGTTCCCTATAAAACCGCCAAGTATTGTGAGGTGCGGTGTCCTTTAGAAACACGTCACGTTCCCGAAAGCAATGCGTTCCCATAGGGCGGCAGAGCCACAAGAGAGTTTTATCCTCTTTGTGTGGGCTTGCCGCTGCCTGCGTGATTATGCTTTTATCAATGTCAAAATCACTTTGATAAAATCCTGTGTTCTGCTTCAAGATTGCACTAAGGGAAGCAAACACGTCCACATCTTCAAATTTGCTTAATTTCCCCATGCGTCAGCTCCTTTCCAAATCCTGTGATTTCTGTCTTGCGGTTTTCTTCTGCACCTTTTTCTTATCCGCTTTAAGCTGCGCCCGAATAGAGGGCTTTTCTTCTTTACCCTTGCTGCGTGTTTTCTCTGCTTTGATTGCGTCTGCAAGGTCGGTCAAAGAAATCTGTTCCCCGGATTTTGCTTTTTTCTCCAATTCGTCCACGGACGGGGTGTTGTTGATAATCCCGTCAAAATTGTTGTCGTTCTGCTCGATAGTGTCCTCGACGTGCTTTAAGGGATTTTCCTTTTCCGGCGGCTGTAAAAATTCCGGCACTTGCCTGTAACCGCTGCTGTCAACATAGTGTGCCGTGTCCTGTCCATTCTGATGAAGCACCACAACGTCAGAAACGGAAAGGCTGTGTCCCTTAAAACCTTTCGGGTGGTCGATATTGAACCGGGTATAAATATCTTCAAGAGAAGTCCCCGGCGTAAGCTCGGCGGTATAGATAAGGTCATAATTTGCCCGGTCTGCGGTACGTCCAGTTGCTGCCAGACGCTCATACGGTTCAAAGCGGAAATCCCGCGTTTCATCACCACGCTTTAACTGGTAAATGGAAAAGGTGTCTTTGTCCGGCTCGGCTACTTCTTTCTGTACCTGTTCCTTGTCGTGTTCCTTTTGAATTTCCTGCAAATGCTCGTCAATGCTGTTGATGATTTCCGCTGCGGTGCTGCGGATTGTTTCAAGGGAGCTTTTCAGCTCGTCAAGTTCCCGTCCGCTGCTCCACCCGGCGACATATCCAAAGGAATAGTCCGACGTATCAAGCCCGTAATGTTGGCAGACCGCATAAGCGACGCTTTCTGCCTGTACCTCACGGGTACGGCGGTCGGGTCTGTCTGCCTGTTCCTCTTTCGGGGCGTTGGGGTCAATATCATGCAGCTTCGCATGGGCGATTTCATGGATAGCGGTTTTTATGGTCTGAAGCTCGCTCATTCCCTCGTCAATGGCAATCCGCTTTTCCTCCAAATGGTAATACCCGTGTGAATTGCCCTCGATTTTCTCAAAACCGATAGGGACAGGGGAAGTCTTTTCAAGGGCTGCGAAAACGTCCTTGAAGCATTCAACGTCCCCAGTCAGCATATCCACAGCAATGTCCGGCAGCTCCTTTCCCTCGGTCTGGGAAACATCAAAGACCGATACCACCTTAAAAGCAGGGATAGTGATTTCTTTTTCTTCCTTGACAGGTTTCCCGTCTGCACCGATTACGGGCTTTTGTGTTGCCGGGTCGATTTTCTCCATTTCCTGCTTGATTTTGAACGGGGACGGGGCAAGGATTTTGATACCTTTTTCCCCCTTTACCACATTGCGCTTGAAGTTGTTTTTCCAAGACTGGAAGCCTGCCACAAGGGAAGCGTCCGGCTTTTGCATGGCGATAAGCAGCGTATTGTTGAAGCTGTAATTATGGAATTTTGACATGACGCGCAGATATTCTTTGTAGCGATCACTGTCGAACAGCTGCATGATACCCTGTTCCAAGCGGTCTGTGATTTCTTTGAGCTTATCTACGGGTTTCTCGGAAGTCAGCACAATCGGGATAACCGGGCGCGGCTCTTGCGCTGCGTCAGGCGGTACAGATTGCTGCGGTGGTGCGGCAGCGTCCATTTCCACCTTTGCCGGGTCTGGACGTTCCGGCTGCGGGAAGCTCATAACCCTGTATTCTTTCGGTATGTCATTCTCATGCCCGCTGTACCATTCCGAAAAGGTATTCTTGTTGTTGTAGATATAGCCCTGCGCGGTAAAAATACCTCCGTCATTCTTTACCGCGTCCCGCCCGTATTCCTCATACATGAAATAGTTCTTTGCTGTTTCGGGCAGCTCCAATTCGTCCAGTTCGTCGATAAGATAATGTCCGTAGGCTTCTTCGTCCTGTATGGAGGGATAAATCCAGTAGCAGTCAAGGTTCTGTGCAAGGTTGATAAGGTCTTTCACGCTTCCGGCATATTCGCCCAGTGTTACCGCCGCCGTAAATTTTCCCTTGTCCGCGTCACCCTGCATTTCTAAGAGCTTCCCGAAATAGTTCAGCTCGTCAATTCCTGCACTCTGGATAACGGAAAGCGGTACGTCAAAGGGCTGCTGTTCGGTATTTGCAAATCCATTGATGAAAAAATCCTGTGAATTTTCTGCGGTAATGTCGATACGGTTCATCGCTTTGTGAAACTGCTCTATAGTCGTCGGCATGGAAAGCCATACGCCACCCGGCTGCCCGGTTTCAAAACGGCTGCGGCTGTCAATCAAAATCGAAAATTGTTCTGCCAAATGTTCGCTCCTTTCCTGTTCAATCTTTTGGTGCATGAGTTCGTAGTCCTCAATGCTCATATATCCGTCATAAATATACGGGTCGATTTCCTCCCCGTTATAAGGTTTTTCATAAAAGGGAAGCCCTGCGGCATGGGCTAATGCCCGCGCCTTTTCCAAGACTTCCGGGGATAAGGTATCATCATGTGCAGCGATAAAATCCACCACGTCGTTATAGCCGTTTTCATAATGCCGACGCACTCCGGCGGTCAGCTCGTCAACGGTCATATCCCCGGCTAAATAGCCGCAGTAATAGCTGTTCAGAATAACGGCTGCGGGGTCTTTCTGCCGGATTTCTTCAAGGCGGCTTTTCTGTTCGGCGGTAAGGCTGTCGCCTGTGTCCAGATAGAAGTCCTCACCGTTCCATGAACGCCCCTCACGCCAAAAGGCAATCCAAGCGATACCGTCTCGTAATTCCTCTTGATACTGTCTCACAGTGTCCCGTAAACTTGCCATGTGCAGTCCTCCTTTCGCGGCAGTTTCCATAAGGGTTTGGGATTATCCCAACAAGCAAAATTCCCCGCAGTCCTCGGTGAGAGAAAAGGGGGAATTTACGGAAGTGGGTACACACTTCCTATGCTTGCTATTCAAGTCATTTCTTCTTTGGCAGTTCCACACGGTAGTTGACGTATTTCCCGCCTGTATCGGCTAAAACCACGTTTCCGTCATAGGTTTTTCCCGTTTTTGGGGAATAAAGCCCCTTGACACTTGCTTTGCCGGATTTTAAGAGTGCAGCGGCGATTTTCGGGGTAAAGACAGTTTTACGCTCCTCAAAAAAACGGTCATTCTTCCACATGGTAAAGGTGCAGTCCCGGTCAGAGCAATAATAGTTTTTCTTGCTCTCATGGACGGGAGAACCGCAGCGCGGGCATTTTCCAATGACGGGCTTTTCTTCCTTGAAAAGTTCCTTGTCTTTCTCGGAAAGGAATGGATAGGCTTTCACAAGCTCCTGTGCCATTGCTTCAATGCCCTGCATGAAGTTCTCCGGGTTGGCGTTTCCCTTTGCAATCAGCGTCAGCGTATTTTCCCATTCCGCTGTCAGCTTTGGGGAAGTCAGACTGTCCGGCAGGACGCAGACAAGGTTGATACCGTTTTTTGTAGGGAAAAGCTGCTTGCCTTTGCGCTCCACAAAGCCGGAGTTCACCAGTTTTTCAATGACAGCGGCACGGGTGGCAGGTGTGCCTAATCCTTTGCGTTCCGCGTCGGCGTTTGTGTCCTCGCTTCCGGCGTGTTCCATGGCAGACAAAAGGCTTGCTTCCGTGTGGGGCTTCGACGGTTGCGTGTCGTGAACTGTTACCTTTGTGGAGAAGTCGGAAAACGTCTGTCCCTCGGTAAAGTCCGGCACATCAGATACAAAATCGCTGTCCCCGTCGTCCGTGTCCGGCTTTCCTTTCAGTGTCAGACGGTAGCGGCGTTCAAGGTCTTTCCACCCGGCACAGAGTACCGATTTTCCTTTTGCCGTAAAAGAATTATCCGCGCAGGAAAATATCGCCGTGACTGCTTCATAACTGTGCGGCTCGGCGGCAGCAAACAGCAGGCGTGCTCCGGTAAGGGTTAAGATATTCCGTTCACTTTCGGGCAATGCTGCAAGGTCGGTTTTCGCAAGCTCCAGAGTAGGAATGATTGCGTGGTGGTCGGACACCTTTTTACTGTCAAGGGTGCGGGACACGTCCGGGGTAAAAGATACGTCCTGCATAAACGGCAGCTTTCCGCAGAGCAGCGCGGCAATATTCGTCGCTGTACCGCCCATGTCGTCGGTCAAAAATGCGCTGTCGGTTCGCGGATAGGTCAGCAGTCGCTTTTCATAAAGGCTTGCGCCAAATCAAGGGTCTGTTTCGCGGTATAGCCGTAAATACAGTTGCTTCGCGCTGCAAACTGGTGAGGTCAAAGAGCTTCGGCGGCGATACCGTCTTTTTCTCACGGGTCACAGAAATACACTCTGCCTGTGCGGTTTCACAGGCTGCTCTCAGTTCGTCCGCTGCGGCAGCGTCGGAGAGCTTTTCGCTTACCGCTTCTGTGCCGGATAAGGTAAGCCGCACATGGTAGTATTTTTCTTTCTTGAATGTAGAGATAGCCGCGTCCCGGTCGGCAAGCATTTTCAAGGTTGGGGTCTGGACACGCCCCACGTTCAAGGTGCGGTTATACAGGCAGGAAAACAGGCGTGTTGCATTGATACCGATAATCCAGTCTGCCTTTGCGCGGCAGAGCGCAGACGCAAAGAGCGCGTCATAACCCCGCCCGTCTTTGAGGTTATCAAAACCGCTGCGGATAGCTGCGTCCTCCATTGAGGAAATCCACAGGCGGCGCATGGGCTTTTTGCACCCGGCAACTTCATAGACGAAACGGAAAATCAATTCTCCCTCGCGTCCCGCGTCGCAGGCGTTCACGACTTCCGAAACGTCGGCGCGGTGCATAAGCTCTTTTAGGATTTTGAATTGTTTTCCTTTGTCTGCGGCTACGGTGTACTGCCAGTTTTGGGGCAGAATAGGTAAGCTGTCATAGCTCCATTTTCGGTACTGTTCCCCATAGGCGGCAGCTTCCGCAAGCTGTACCAAATGTCCGACACACCATGAAATGAGGTAGCCGCCGCCCTCGATATATCCGTCTTTTTTCTCTTTTACGCCAAGTGCGGCGGCGATACTCTGTGCCACACTCGGCTTTTCTGCAATGACTAACTGCATATAAAATCTCCTTTCGTAATTGTCTAAGAATTAAATTTGCGATAAAATACGTTTGAACAGGGGGTGAAAATATGGGAATCCGAATAACAGGTATTGATGTTCCATTTGGGGGCATTTCATGGGAATATACTGAAACAGAGAAACAGGCAATTCAAAAGTTATTCTTTTTTCTTGAATCAAAAAGGCTTTTAACAAACCCGATTGAAATGGAAATTAAGCAATGGTGCATTGAATCTACTCTTGAAATCAAGCGTAGGTTGGTAGACACACTCTCTGAATGTGATTTTTCTAAAGATACAATCGGTTGTATTCGCTCAATGATTGGTGCTTGCAATGACTTTTTAGATAGATTAGACACTGTAAAAGAAACAGGAATAATCTTTAAAAATGAAAAGGGCGACTGGGCGAATAGTGCATTTTCTTTTGCTATGAAGCAATTTAGAAATGTATTCAGAGAAAACATAAACCTTTTGTCGAGTGTTTATGGAATAACTTTTACCAAAACCATTCCCACAGAATATTGAAATGAAATCCGCTATCAAAGCAAAATTGGTAGCGGATTTTTTATTTAGGTGGTGTCATTTCCCGATTGTTCAACTTCCGCAAATTTTTTCTCCCGTAGCTGTTTCAAACAGTAGCCCACACAAGGGGCTTGCCCCCGATAGGGACAGGACGCACAAGCCGGAGAAACAGGAACGGGCGGCGTAGGTTCACGCCGCCCGGTAGGTCTTTGTATCATCATTTTTTCAAAAGGACTGTCAGTAAAAAAGGTCATACTTCCTCGCCCTCCGTTTCCCCGCCGCCTGTGTCGTCGGTTTCTTCCAGCTCGTCCTCGTCGTAATCTTCAAAATCGAACTCGTCAAGGTCTGTGCTGCCTTTCACATTCTGTTTCGGTTTCCAAATCTTAAAGTAGTAGAACGCACCGCCACCGCCAAGAGCTGCCACCACAAGGAAGATAACCAAACCGCCTATATTTTTGTTTGGCTTTTCCTGTGGTTCTTCGGTCTGCTCCGGCTCGGTCTGTTTCTCTACGCCCGTACACGCACTCATTGTTACAGAGCATACAGGGCAAGTGGTATTGATTGCGCCTGCCACGCATTTATCCGTACAGGTGCAGACTGCCGGGGCGGTAGTTTCTTCCTCCCCGATAATCGCCATGAGGTCGGCTTCGTCCACTTGATTTAAGAAATGGACGGTATTTTCGCCCTCGGCTGCATGGTCAATGACAATATAGAAATAGTTGCCGCCTTTGCTTTTCACGACAATAAACTGTTTATCCCCGGACGCTTCGCCGGAAATATCATCAACAAGGCTCATATTGCCCTCCGGGGTAAGGGGCTGCGGCTCGGTTTCCACGATAACGCCGCTGTCGTCGGTGGGAATATCATTGCCCTGTGCATACGCGGTCACGGAAACGCCGCCCATACAGATAAGGGCAAAAAGTAACGTAAGAAAGCTGCGGAAAAATGGTTTATTCTTCATGGTCGGTGTCCTCCTCTCTGGTGAGTGCTTCGGGTACAGTTTTCATGCCGGGAATACCGTCGCCGGAAAGCAGGTCGGTAAGGGCGGCAGGGGTAAGGCGCATGGAGCGCACAAGCTGTACGATTTGCAGGTTTTCCAGTTCTGTTTTCTGTGCAAGCAGCTCTTTCAAGTGTGCCTGCTGTTCGGAAATTTTCTCGCGGGTCTTTTCGATTTCCGCACTGATACGGTCAATTTTATTTGTTGCCATACGGTCAATACTCCTTTCAAATGTTAGTTCCAGTTCATCAGTCCGTAGCCTTTGATACAGGCATAATCAAGGGGATAACTCTTTATCTTGCAAGCATCGCCGGAATTGCCCTCTACGGTATAGACTCGGTTTCCGTCTGTGCCAATGACAAGCCCTACATGGTCTGCGCTTCCGTCTAAGTCCCAGTCAAAAAAGATAGCGTCGCCGGGAGCGATATTTTCATAGCCCCGCGCACCCCATTGTCCGTGAGAGGTAAACCACGGAACGCCCTGCGACTGGCAGGCGGCAAAGCGCGGTTCGGATAATCCCGCCTGTCCATAGCACCAGGAAACAAAGCAGGCGCACCATGCGACACGGCTGTCAAATCCGTACCAGCTCCAATACGGCGCACCGCCCACATTTCCGACTTGCCCCTTTGCAAGCTCCACAAGCTGCGGATTACCGGGGCGCGTCCCGTTTACAAACTGAACGCCGCTTAAATCCTCGGACGCGGACGTATCTGCAGAGCCGCCGCCAAACAGCAGGGGCTTATTGCCGCTTGTTTCCAAGTACACCCGGAACATTTGAAGCTGCTCGGCAGATAAAACTTCCGGTGCAATCGTGGTAATGTCCCGGTTGGTAAGGGACACATGGAGAATGTAATACTCATAAGGGACTTCCTCGGTGGTTGTTTCCCCGGTTTCCGGTCGGTGCTTGTTTCGGTGCGATAGCGTATCTCCACTTCCTCGGTCAGCGTCAAGGTGTACTGCATATCAAAGATACGTTCTAATTCAGCCTGTGCGCTCTGCGGGGTATAGCTCTGCAAAAGTGCGGTCAGATAAGAAGCTAAAGCGTGGGGATTATGCCCGATATTATCAAGGTCATAGCGGTATTCATCATAGCCGGGATAATCACGCTCGATATTGTCAATCCGCTGTTGCAGTTCATTTTCCATAGCGGCATAGTTATTTTCAACTGCCACAAGATCGCTGTCCTCGGACGTGTAGGACGTTCCAAGTACGCCGTTCATCAGCCCGAAAAACAGAGAGGAACAGGACGACACCCCGGCTGCTGTCATAATGAACAGAAGCAGCGCAGCTATAAGCAGCACAACACCTTTCCTGTGCCTTGTCACAAATTCAGCGGTTTTCCTCGCTACCTTTTGGGTATGGTCGGCTGCGGTCTTTGCCGATTTCATGCCGCCAGTCCGTACCGCCTTTGCATACTGCTTTTTGATTTGCTGTTTCTGCCAGTACCGGGAAAGTGGGTTTGACGCGGCAAGCTGCGGGTTCTCCTGCAAGCACTTTTGATACTGAAATTCCACGTTTGCCTTGAACGTGGCTTTTTCTGCCTTTGCCGCTGCCCGGTAGGGTTTCAGTTTATGCCTGTGGTAGCCCTCACGGATTTTCCTTGCCCCATACTTTGCACCGCGCTCGGTGACTTCCTCGGTCTTATGTGCGCCCTCCACGCCGGAATTGTCTTTCTCCACCTCATGTATTTTGTTATGGACGAATATTCCCGCTTCCTGTGCCGGACGGGACAGCGGATTTTTATGGTGCTTGCCGTTTGGCATGGGCTTTTCCCGTTCTTCAAAGTGCAGGCGGGTCTTACCTTTGCCTTTGGCTTCCTCAAAGACACGCTCTTTGACAATCACTTTTTCCTTTGGGAGAGCTGCCCGCGCTGCGTCCAAGTTGTCAGCCGCTTTCTGGGATTTTCGGATATATGCTTCAAGCTCCGGGTTGGATAATTCTTCGGCGGTAAATTGCAGCCGGGACGTTTTCACATTAGCTGCGGCTTCTTCCTGCGCCCGTCGTACTGCGTTTTTAGACGCTTGCCTGGTCTGCGCTGCGCCGATATGCTCCATGACGCGCTCTGTTTTTCCGGTATCGTTTTTTGGAAAAGTACCGGGAGAGGTAAGCTGTGCCGCCGTGTCCTGCGCTGCCTGTTCCGGCTGTTTGGAAAATCCGTTTCCTGTTCCCGGCGGCTGATACGCTCGGCGGTTTCTTTGGTTTCGTTTACCTCAACAAGTCCGTCACGGCTCATTTTCTGCGTGATTTTATCACGGGGCTTCAATGGGTCTTTCATGCAGTATCACCTCCATTCCTTTCCAGAGGACGCATTATGCGCCCTCGACTTCCTCCGGCTTTGTTGTCATTACACGGTAAAGCTCGGTATCTTTCGGGAAGCGGTCAACAAATGGCAGCACCACATTCCCATAGAAAATCAATCCCTCGCCCGCTTCGGAGTGGGTAACGTATTTCATCTGCTGCGGAGAAATATTGAGCTGCTTTGCAAGGATAGCCCGGTCGCCCGCCGCTTGATTGAGCATGAGGACAAAATCAGAGTTTTCAAAAATGTTCTCCACCTCGCGGGACGCAAGCAAATCCTTGACATTCTGTGTGATTGCTGTCGGTATGCCGCCCCATTTACGAAATCGTTTCCAAATCTCCACGGAATAGGCTGCGGTCTGTTCTTCTTTTAAGAGCAAATGAAATTCGTCCATGTAGTAGCGGGTGGATTTCTTTTCTGCCCGGTTGACGGTCACTCGGTTCCACACCTGATCTTGCACAATCAGCATACCTAACTTTTTGAGCTGCTTTCCAAGCTGCTTAATATCAAAGCAGACAAGGCGGTTTTCAAGCTCCACGTTGGTACGGTGGTTAAAGACATTCAAAGAGCCGGAAACATAAAGCTCCAATGCTGCCGCGATACGGGCAGCTTCGGGTTCGGGCTGCTTCAAAAGCTCGTCGTACAAATCACCCAAGACAGGCATTTTCTCCGGGTCTGGGGCGGCAAGGAACGGACGGTACACATTCCTTACGGCGCGGTCAATGACGGTCTTTTCCACGGGCTGCAAGCCCTCCTTGCCGCCGATAACAAGTTCACACAGGGAGAGGATAAAATCGGACTTCAAGGCAAGCGGGCTGTCGTCCTCGGAATAGTTGAGGTTTATGTCCATAGGGTTCACATACTGGGGCTTTCCGTCAATGCCCCTGCCTGTCGGGGACAGCCGGATAACTTGACCGTTCAAACGCTGCACAAGGGAAAAATACTCGGCTTCCGGGTCGCAGATAATAATATCGTCGTCGGTAATGAGAAAGGCATTTGCCATTTCCCGTTTTGCCGCAAAGGATTTACCACTGCCCGGTGTTCCCAAGATAAGCCCGTTTGGATTTTTAAGCTGCTTGCGGTCGCAGAGTATCATGTTGTTAGAAAGTGCGTTCAGTCCGTAGTACAGGGCTGCGCCTGTCTGAAAAAGCTCCTGCGTGATGAATGGGATAAAAATAGCGGTGCTTGATGTGGTAAGTCCCCGCTGAATGTGGATAAGATTTTCCCCAAGCGGAACGCTCGCCATAAAGCCTGCTTCCTGCATATAGTCCAGACGGGTAAGGGCGCAGTTGTTTTTCTGTGCAATGCCCGCCGTGGCGAAAATATCATTGTCAAGTTTGCGCTTCGTGTCTGCCATGTTCACCACAAGGAACGTCAGCAGAAACATTCGCTCATTGCGGCTCTGTAAATCCTGCAAGAGATTTTTTGCTTCGTTGCCGAATGTGGCAAGGTCAGACGGGATAATATCCATATCATAGCCGCTGCGTACCGCTTTCTTCTGTTCCTCGATTTTCATTTTGTCAAGGTCGGTGATTTTGCGTTTAATGGTCTTGATAGCTTCGCTCTGGTCGATACTGCGGATATGCAGATTGACGATAACGCCGTTTTCCAAGTCCAAAATCTCCGATAAGATACGGTCGTTGAGTTCCGGCGCAAGGATTTCAAGGAATGATACCGCACCGATTTTCTTTCCCATGCGGAATGTGCGCCCCTCACCGAAACGGAACGAGGACGGGGCGATAAAGTCCTTTGTGGTAAGCCCGGACGGGATAAGCCAGTCCCAAGAGAAACGGAACGATTCGCCCTCCGGGTGGAAAAATCCATGCAGCATTTCCAAGCGGTCATAGCCTGTCATGGGGTGTGCCGATACGCCCAAGACCTTAAAATTGTTGAGTATATCGGTTTCGATACGGGCAAGACGGGATTTTGCCGCGTTCATGCTGTCCGCTTCAATGGAAAAGGTAATGTATTTACGCTTCACCAGTCCGTTGTTACCCTTTGAAAGCTGATTTTTCAGCATATCCGCGTATTCGCTGCGGATAGAGTTAAACGCGTCGTCCTGCGCCGGGATATGGATAGCACTTTCGGCTGCGCTGCCGCGCCCGCCTTGATTGATAAATGAAAGCTGCACCTGTACGCTTGCGTCAAAGTAGTTGAGGAAGTCGCACCAGTTTTCAAAAATGGCGGTCTTATCGTCTGCCTGTGCAAGCTGATAGTTAATATCTTCAAAGGCTACGGTCTTGCTGTACCGCTTCCCGGAAACATGGCAGATACCGTCCGGGAACATCTGCATATAGGGAATGGTCTGCTGTGCGGTGTGGGGCTTCCCGTCGCCCTTTGCGGTCTGTATGACTTCCGCAATCTGTTTCTTTTCGGCGCGGGTCAGCTTCCGTTTAGCCCCGGCTGCGGGGCTTTTTGGCTGCGCCTTTTTTGAAGTTGCCTTTTGCAATCGCTGATACCTCCTTTTCCAGTTTTGCCTGCCGTTCCAGAACGGCGTAGAAATTCTGTGTCTGATAAGGGCGTTCCTTTGGTCGGGTGAATTTTGTATTGATGATGTTTCTAATTACCACTTCAAGGGGCTGTCCGTGTTTTTCATACATGGCAAAGAGGAAACACGGGAGCATAACCACAATCATTACCATAGCAGCAAGGCTTGTCCCTGCACTGTTTTTGAGCAGGAAGAACAGCGGCAAGCCAAGAGCCAACGCCGCCGCAAAGAAAATAAGCTGCCGTTTGGTAAGGTTGAACGCAACCTTTGTTTTTACTTTTGTTAAGTCTTTGGGTACGGGTACATACGCCAAGAAAAAACCTCCTTTCATCAGTGGGCGTGAAAGATTGACTTTGCAAGTGCGCCGGTCTTAAATAGGGAAAAGCACAGGATAACGGTGTAGGCGGCGATTGAAAAAATCGCGCTATGCAGGTTATCCGCAACGGTCAGCGTGTTCACAAGAACCGCATAAATGCCGACGCAAATCATAATGAGAAAGCCTTGAAAGCCAAGTGCGAACAGGGATTTTAGGTAGTTGCTGCCTATTTGTCCCCATTCCCGGTTTGTCATAGTTGCAAATGGGATAGGCGACACCGAACAGTAAAGGTAAATTTCAATCATTCTGCCGTAGAGGATAACGGTTATCAGAACGGACATGATTTTCATGCACAAGCTCACAAGGCTTGTTTCCATGACAAGCAACAGAAGTTCGGGGATTTCCATATCGTTTAGCCCGTCCTGCATGGACGACAGGGCGGCGGTCACATCAATATTGGTGTTGCCGCCGATTACCCCTGCCGCGCCGGAAACGACACGCTGCGCCACGTCGAATACTGCCATAGTAATGTCAAAGGTGTGGGTAACAAGATAGACTGCTACCCACGCTTTGAAAAACCACTTGAAGAACATGAATGTATCAACGTCGTGCATATTGTTCTTTTCCGTTACCATACTGATTAGCTCCACGCACAGGACATAGGTAATGACAAGCCCCGCAAGGGGGATAATCACATTTTCCGATAGCGTCTGTATCATGGAAAATATGCTCGCGTTCCAACCTTGCGGGGTCTGTCCCACTTCTGCGGCGATAGTGCCGACTTTCTCGTTTACGTCCCCGAACATAGTTGACAGATTACCGTTGATAGTTCCGATAAGGATTTCCTTTATCCATTCGTTAATCGCGTCAAGTATGCTCTGCATAAGCCTTTACCCGCGCTTCTTAACCGAACAAGCCGGAAAGCAGGGGTACAAGGGTCATACCGATAAGGGCGACACCGCCGCCCGCCATGAGCTGCTTCATGCCCTGTGATTTTGCACCCGGATTGTCGTTGCCGTAGCCCTCCAAGAGGTTGATAACGCCCCAGATACCAAGACCTGCGCCAAGCGCGATTACCAAAGTCTGTAAAACGTCGATTGCAGAATTGAAAAATGCCATAAATTGTCCTCACTTTCTGCCGCGTTGCGGCTGTAAAAATATGAATTGTCTGATTTTGGGTATGAAAAAAGCCGCCTGTGTCTGATAGGCGGCTGTCCCCGCGTCGCTTCCTTGCTGCTTCGCGACGGTATTCAGTTGTCATTGCCCGCGGCTTCCTGCCACGCCTGCCCCATGAGTAGGGGCGCGTACCATGTAGCCTGTGTTGATATTTCTGATAATTTCCTCCTTTCGGCGTGTCTATGGGTTATTCTAAATCGGCTGCGTCCAGTTCGTAGTAGTCAAATACTTCGTCCGGCTTCACAATAGCGGGGCGGCGTTTGATATGCTTCTCCATGTCAAAAGCGTTTTTCGGGTCAGCGTCAGAAAGGTATCTGTAATTGGGGTGCTTTGTTATATCGAATTTGTCCGAAAAAAACGGACGCACACCGCGTAGCTGCAAGATACATTTCCCACCGTCCATAACAGCGATTTCGTCCTGTGTCATCAGCTCTTTTCCTAATTTCTGATAGTTCAGCCCGTAGGATTTCTGATTGCTGCGGGTTTCGGAAGTGTTGAAGCTGTCAATGGTTTCCTTTCCCAAAAGCTCTGACATTTCCTTTAGCGTGGTTTTCTCCTTGCCGCCCAAGAACAGGGTCGTATCGCAGTTGCCGACTATGGTATCGGCGTTATCCTTGTAAATTGCCTTTAGCTGTGACTGCGACTGCAAAATAATAGAAGCCGATATTTCACGGCTTCGTATGGTGGCAATGAGCTTTTCAAATTTTGGTATCTGCCCGATATTTGCAAACTCGTCAAGCAGGCAGCGCACATGAACGGGAAGCCTGCCGCCGTACACATCATCAGCCTTATCACACAAGAGGTTGAAAAGCTGCGTGTAGAGGATAGACACAACAAAGTTGAACGTATCGTCCGTATCAGAAATGATAACGAACAGTGCCGTTTTGCGGTCGCCTATGGTGTCAAGCTCCATTTCGTCGGTTTCCATTAGTTCGCGCAGTTCCCGTATGTCAAACGGGGCAAGTCGCGCACCGCAGGAAATGAGAATAGAGCTTCGGGTCTTTCCTGCGGACAGCAGAAATTTCTTATACTGGCGTACTGCAAAATGCTCCGGGTCTTTTTCCTCCAAGCGTTCAAACATAAGGTCAACCGGGCTTTGAAATTCCGGGTCGTCCTCACGGGCTTCCGACGCATTTATCATTTCAAGCAGCGTCGTGAAATTCTTTTCGGCTTCCGGGGCTTCATACCAGATATAGCCGATAAGGGCGCAGTAAAAAAGCCGTTCCGACTTCACCCAGAAATCCTCCCCGGATTTTTCCCCGTCGCCTTTGGTGTTGGCGATAATGGTATTTACCAGTTTCAAAATATCCTTTTCGCTGCGGAGATAGGCAAAGGGATTGTAACGCATGGATTTCTTGAAGTTAATCGTGTTCAGCACCTTTATCCTGTACCCGCCACGCTGCAAGAGCTTTCCACACTCCACAAGCACCGTCCCTTTCGGGTCGGTCACAACATAGCTACTGTGCATTTGCATGAGGTTGGGTTTGACGAAAAAGCGGGTCTTGCCGCTGCCGCTTCCTCCAATCACAAGGATATTTTTGTTTCTTGCATACTTTGGCTGCTTCGGTCGGCTGCTCATCATCAGCCGTTCTGTCTGTGTCAGCAGTACGTTGTTTGCAAATACCGGGTCAATGTAGGGCTTTATATCCTCGGCGTTGCCCCAACGGGCAGAGCCGTATTCCACGCCCTTACGGTATTTCTTTGCGTTCTTGCCTTTGGTGTAGACAATCAGCCAGATAAGGATAGCTCCGGCAATGCCTATCAACATATCCACCGGGGAAAAGCTCGGCAGGGGCGACGCAAAAGCAGAAGTAAAGCCGTTCCCGATACCTAAGAGCTTGCCGGAAAGGTCTGCGCCGGGGGCAAGCCGTACCGCCTGTGCTGCTTTGTCAAAAAGATACACAAAGAGGATATAAGGTAGATTTGGGATAATCCACCTTTTCAGATTTCGGTTGTTCATCGTTCACGCCCCCTGTCTTTGTTTTTGACCTGCTCCCGCTGCGCGTTCAGTGCCGCCGCTTTTTGCCTAAAATCAGACAGCAGCTTTCGGATAGAGGGCTTTTTGTCCTGCGTCAGCTTCTTTGCGGAAAATTCTTGAAAAGCTGCGGTCAGCACGTCCGCGTCCCGTCCCTTGAAAAACACAAGATAGCGGGGCGGGGTTTCTGTTGTGTCCTTTTTCAGCGCAAAGTCGATATGATACTTTTTCGCGGTGCTTTCAAAGGCTTTGATATTTTCCCCTGTGATTTCAATGTTGGAAACGCCTGCGTTCTGCTTCATAAGCTGCTTTAGCGTCTGCTTGCCGTGGGGTGGGCGGTCTGCCTGCTTTTTCATCTGTGAAAGCAGCTTTTTCATAGCCCGTTGCAGCATTTCAGCGGTCAGCTTCCCGGTCTTGATGTAAAGGGCTACGGTTTTCTCATTTACCTGTTCCTGCATTTCTTCCTCCTTTCATAAGATAGTCGTTTCGGGCAGTCTGCCGCATTAAATCCTTACCCGCAAGCCGTTCAAGTCCTCGGCGCGGACACCCACCAGATACCAGTTTTCGCCGTACTCGATACGGGTCGGCTTCCATTTGCCGCCCGCAAATACTTCCATGCACTCGCCGCAATGCAGACCGCCGTAGTAGTCGGCAAGGTCAAAGCGAATGTCGTAACGGTCGGTCTGCTCGTCAAAAATCAAAGCTCCTGTTTTCTGTGCCATGTGGTAATCCTCCTTTAGATTTTGCCGCTTGCCATATCATGCGACACAAGCGACGTATAGTAATTGCCGATAGTGGACGGGGCATTGAACAACGCCGCCTTTAGATATTGCTTGATGTTGCGGATTTTGGTTGTGTTCTCCCGCATACAGTCAAGGACAAAACGGATATGTTCGCTGTCAAGTTTCATAAATTTGCTTTTTACAAGCTCTGCCGGGTAGTCGTCCCCGGCAATACGGATTGTCTTTCTTCTGGTGCAGACCGTTTCAAGGATAAGGTCAACGATTTCGTCCAACCTGTCCCTGTCAGCCATATCCTGTATGAGAATGTCATAGTCGATATTGTCCTTGATAATTTCCTCATACACGCGGTATGCGTCATTCCTTTCCGTTCGTTTCTTTTCCGGCGGCTCTGCCGCACCCTCACTGTAAGGCAGGGGATTTAGGGAATGGATAGGAATGGAATTGGTACTTGATAAATCTGTATTTGATTTTTCTTTGTTTGGTAAGTTAGTCTTTGATATATCTTTATTTAATTGCGTTGGATTTTCCGACGTCGGATTACCCGGTGTCGGATTTTCCAATATCGGTTTGCCCGGTGTTGGATTTTCCAATCCCGGTGAATGGCTTCCGGGTGACTGCGGCTGCTCATAAATGGTGTATTCAATCGCTGTCATTTTTCCTTTCTCGTCGCGTCCCTGCCGCCTTGTGATATATCCGGCTTTTTCAAGCTCCCATACCGCAGTACGGATAGCGTCGATACTTTCCCGGTTGATGTAGGACAGCCCCGCAAGGGTATAGTCCCAATTCTCCGGCAAGGACAGCATTTGTGATAACAGCCCCTTTGCCTTTAGGGTCAGCTCCTTGTTGCGTAGGTGGTGGTTGCTCATTACGGTATATCCCGTATTGCGCTCCACACGAAAAACAGCCATTGTTTCATCACTCCTTTGCTGCGGATTTGTTACGCAGTAGAACGGCGATTTTGCGGGTACAGGTATAAATCCTTGTCCACGCCAGAAATGCGCCTGCAAAGCCGCTGATAGCAAGGGCTTTTACGTCCCTAATGCGTAACAGTAGGTATAAAAAAAGACGCTCAACATTGAACGTCTTATTAGGCACGATATTTTATTTTAGAAATGGCTTGTCCTATCATTTTCGACTGTATGTTGTTCTTATGCAGTCGTACCATCTGCTGCCATATCTTCGAAAAGATCCGTGATCGGATCGCCTTTGCTCTGGAATTCGCAAGCATTAAATGGAACGCCGCCTGCTGCCTGCGGCCAGATTCCTAAGGTGTGATCGATGTAATATTTGTCAAATCCCGATGCCTTAATCTCCTCGATCGATAACCGGCAGGTAAGCTGGTAGATAATTGTGGCAACGATCTCCAGATGTCCCAGTTCCTCTGTACCGATATCGGTAAGAATCGCTTTCACCTTATTGTCCGGCATTGCATAACGCTGGGACAGGTATCGCATAGATGCACCCATTTCACCATCCGGTCCGCCGTATTGTGAGATTATCGCCTGCGCAAGCTGCGCATTTGTCTCTTTAATATTTACCGGAAACTGTAATCTTTTTTCATAGATCCACATTTAACAACCACACTCCCTTTCCCATGGCCAAGGTTTGTCAACCCAGTCAAAATAATTGTCATCATTTACCTGATATCGGTTCAATGGACCATAGGCGGTCGTGTATTCGCGGACTGCCTGCTGCCGCATTGCTTTATAATTATTGTATACTGCCAGTGCCTTTGGACATTCCGGGTGAGTGTCCAGATACAGGGAAATGTCATCCAACGCGAAGGACACTTCTGTTATAAAGGCAAAGAGCTGCTGTTTGTTCATATTATTCATTGCCTATTTCCCCCTTACACCACAAAAGATCAGATTCAGATCCGGGAACATGGTTCCTTCGCACAGACCCTTTTTCGCATCATAGAGTTCCCCAAATTCCTGACTTGGCACATACGCCATACCAATCGGATGCGGACTGAATCTGCACAGGTCTCTACATCCTTTCTTGTTGTTTCGCAATGATCCTGTCTGGAAGGACAGCCGCCTGTGCCCTGACGGTTTCCATTGCAGGAAGAGGCATTGCGGTTATTTGCATATTGCATCATGAGATTTGGCTGAGCAGGATATCTGCCGCCATTTCTGTTGCAGTTTCTATACTGTTCCAAATGAATATACCTCCTGAATTTACATATTATTCATCTCTCTATACTTTATGGGGAAAATGTGAAAATGTGACATATTACAGGATGATTGAGACGAATACATATAAAAAGAGCAGTAAATCTGATAATTTTACTGCTCTTTTTATATGTATTAATTTAACAAATTTTCTATATTTCTTGCACCATACAATAACCGTCGTACTTCCATAATATCATCAATTACCACATAATAAATCACATAATTTCTTACATAGATCCGGTAATATGGATATTCACGTTTTTTTCTGGAATGATATGGTTCAAACGCTACCGGATTGTTTAATCTGTCAAATATCTTAGCTTGTAGATTTTATCTTGCATCCATCACACTTCTTGCTTTGCTAAATACTTCTTCATGTGAAAGTCTTTTATCTGTCGCTTTTGCCTGTCTGTCAGCTTCATCAAGTTTCATTTCAACATTCTCTGTAAGATTAGCATACTCTTCCATACTTAAAACAACCATCGCCCCATATCCATTTTTCGTTAAATATACAGGCTTTCCACTATTCACAATTGTTTCAATTTCAGGGAACTTATTTCTAAGATCTGAAACCGGTCTAATCTGTATCATTTTTATCACTCCTTTTTATTCCATGCTTCTTGTTGTTAATATATTATCATTATTTTATCGTTATTCTGATATTATTGCAATATAGAATATATAAAATTCACATTGTATGAATTTAAAAATCGATAATACTATAGCATACTTCCCCCATATTCCCGCATATATTCATTATGTAAAAGCAAAATCAAAGGGGCTTCTATGATTAATCTGATCTGGGCTGCCATGATCTTAGTCGGTATTATCACCGCACTTCTGACCGGGCATATGGAAGATGTGAATGCAGGTATCATTGATGCCGGGAGTGACGCCGTTTCACTCTGTATTACCATGCTTGGAATCGTTACGATGTGGTGTGGAATTATGAAGATCGCAGAGCGCACCGGTCTGATGAAGAAATGGTCATCGAAAATGTTCCCTGTCATGAAGCTCTTATTCCCGAGACTTTCCCCGGAGCATCCGGCATATGAATATATGTGTACGAATATCATTGCAAATATCGTAGGGCTTGGGTGGGCTGCAACACCGCCGGCACTAAAGGCAATGCAGGAGCTGGCTAAGGACAACAAGGGAAGCAAATCTGCCAGCCGTGAGATGTGCGTCTTCCTGATTCTGAATATTTCTTCGCTGCAACTGATCCCGGTAAATATCATTGCCTATCGTGCAACCTATGGCTCTGAACATCCTACCGCCATTATCCTGCCCGGCATCATCGCAACGGTCTGCTCCACCGCCGTTGCCGTCCTGCTGGCTGTCATTATAAATAAGAGGGGAAAATGAATATGCTGACAACAATCTCAAACAGTATCATCCCGATGGTCATATCTGCTGTTGTGTTATATGGCTGTATTAAAAAGACGAATGTCTATGAAGATTTTATTGATGGGGCATTTGATGGAATGAAGATCGTAGTCGAATTAGTTCCAACACTGATTGGTCTATTTGTGGCTGTGCGAATCTTGAATGATTCCGGCGCCCTTGACCTGATCACAACCGCGCTGAAGCCGATTGCTTCTCTCATACATACCCCGGATTGTGTGATCCCCGTCATTATAACGAAGCTGTTCTCCTCCGGGTCTGCCACCAGTCTGATGCTAAATATCTTTAACGACTATGGACCTGATTCCAGAGAAGGACTCACCGCTGCCATTATCCTTAGCTGTACGGAATCTTTATTCTATACGATGTCTGTATATCTGATGGCTGCCAAAGTCCGCAAATCCCGATATATCATCCCCTGCGCCCTGTTGTCTCTCGGTGCAGGGATCGTCGTAAGTATCCTGCTGGCAAATATGTTAGTATCCTAGGGTACCTGTTTTTCAAGTGCCCTTTTTCTTTTTATTCTAACATCCGCATCGCTTCTTCCATCACCTGAAGCTTGTAGATCGTCTGCGCTACAAGATCTTCTCTGGCATTCACATCCGACTGGATTTCTCGCCGCTTCGTGTCCTGTAACTGATATCCGGTTCTGACTTCGTGAAGCTGCTCGCCTTTTGCAGCCAACTCGCGTTCAAGCCGTTCTGCATCTGCGCGTTCTTTTCGTATTCCGTCTGCCTTATTCTGATCGATCAGTCGCGCAAATACGTAACCGACCACAAAGCAGAGCACGATTGCAAGTATTGATGTAACCAGAAAACGAACCACATCTGTACCATTCATACGCTCTGACATTTGAATGTACGCCCGTGGCATCAGGAACAATACCATGATACAGAATATGACAAATGGAACAATGGCGGCACGGATACCGGTTCGTATCCATTTGCTTCTGTGTCTTGGTACGATCTGCGCCTGATTGTTCCGGGCAGTCAGAAGCTCCAGTTTGTTCTTCCGTTCCATTGCCCATGCTTCATTTAAGCGTTCCAGTACATCCGGACTTTCTGCCAGCCGTTCCTTTGCCTGTTCATATTCCTGAATATCCTTTGAGGTACGGAGTTTATCCATACCCTGTTTCAGATTCTCAAGCACTACCCGGATCGTTTCCTCATAAAGCCGGTCATTCATTTTCCGGCTGCTTCTGGTGTATATCTTTGATCGTTCTATAACAAGGTCAACTGCCAGCTTCGCCCCATCCTCCCGGATCGGAGAGTCGGCATCCAGTTTATCAAGCAATCGTCCAAATGCATTTCCCCGGTTTGCTTTTCTGTATTCATCATAATCCTCACGCTGATACACTTCTCCGATCAGCGCGGCAATCCGGTAAGTGGCCAGTGCCTCCTGCAAATGAAAGGTCTTCTCACATTTTTCCGGTCGTACCAGATAGATCGAATAAATATTTTTTTCTCCCTCTCTTGCAATAATACGATGCAATTCATCTGCCAGTTCTTCATCTGACATATAATTACTGACCGGATAGCGGATCGTCTTATATTCCTTTTGTGATGCAGGCACAAGCCGTACCGATACCACGCCATCTGATAACTTTCCCTGCACATAGCCATGCGGTCCGGTCTCCCTGTTATTACCCGGTTCCAGTGCCCCCGGATAGCAGATCCTGCCATTGTACATATTCTTATAGGAAGCTTCATGTCCTAATCCGATATAATCAAATCCTGCTTTCCGGATCATCGGATAATCGATCGGTATCGCACCATGATTTCCGGCATGAGCCAGCAGAATATTTGTCATCTCATCATCCGCCGGTGTCAGTTCATCTAAAACTGCCATCTGCGCTCCGGCACTATAATAGCCGGCACAATAAAGTACCGCATTTTTTTTCGGAAACCGGATAACATCGATCATGGCAGTTGCATTTTCATGCTTTACTCCATATATTGCAGAGCCTGCCGGAACCGGATTCCGATACTCGCTGCAGCCTGCCACATAAATATTTGACCGGAAAGAATAGCCCGTAAGTGCACTATCTGATTTCATGTAATCATGATCTCCCTGACAATAAATGACCGCCGTTTTATCAAGCGGCAGAAATATCTCATCAATCCACGCAAGATCTTCTTCTGTTGCCGGATGGTCAAAGAGATCCCCTGTGATAAATACAAAATCAGCCTGTAATTTTCCTGCATCAGAAACAACCTGTTTCAAGGTCGTTATCCCGTCCTTTTCACAGGTCTGTCCGAACAGTAATTTGTCTGCTTTTCGTCCGATATTCACATCACTGATATGGATAAACTGAATTGCTCCCATCGAGATCTCCCGTCTTCTCACTTCATTTTCCTGTCAAATGTATATTTTTAACTTTATTTTCTAAAGTTTGTAAATATTTTTCCATAATTTTATTAAGTTTGACTTCTTATATACTATCATACCATATTTTTATGCCGGATACATCCTGTTTTTCGATACGGCTGATTGACTTTTGAAAAATGCTCTCGTATAATAATGAGTGTTTTTTTAATGAGAGCGTATGTCTATGCGTTTTTAGAATATATCAGGAGGAAATTATTATGCCTATTAAGTACGTGTTTGTCACAGGCGGTGTCGTATCCGGTCTTGGTAAAGGTATCACTGCTGCCTCCCTTGGTCGTCTGCTCAAAATGAGAGGCTACAAGGTTACCAGCCAGAAATTCGATCCATACATCAACATGGATCCGGGTACCATGAACCCGATTCAGCATGGTGAAGTATTCGTAACCGATGATGGTGCGGAGACGGATCTGGATCTTGGTCATTATGAGCGTTTTATCGATGAAAGTCTGAATAAGAATTCGAATGTTACGACCGGTAAGATTTACTGGAGTATCTTACAGAAAGAACGCCACGGCGACTTCGGCGGACACACCGTACAGGTAGTTCCACATATAACAAATGAAATTAAAGAGCGCTTCTATCGGAATCCGGATGCAAAAGATACCGAGGTTGCGATCATCGAAATTGGCGGTACGGTCGGCGATATCGAGAGCCAGCCTTTCTTAGAGGCAATCCGTCAGTTCACACATGACGTCGGACATGAGAATTGCATTATGATCCACGTTACTCTGATTCCTTATCTGAAAGCTTCCGGTGAATTAAAGACAAAGCCAACGCAGGCGAGTGTTAAGAACCTGCAGGGAATGGGTATCCAGCCGGATATTCTGGTCTGCCGTTCTGATTATCCACTGGATCAGGGCTTAAAGGATAAGATTGCATTATTCTGTAATGTACCTAGCCAGAATGTCATCCAGAATCTGGATGTTGATGTATTATATGAAGTTCCTCTCGCTATGGAGAAAGAGCATCTCGCTGATGTTGTATGCAAATGCTTACACATGGATTGTCCTGCTCCGGAACCACATGCATGGAAGGAATGGAATGATATGATCACTGCATGGAAGAATCCGGAAAAAAAGGTTCGTGTTGCTCTCGTCGGCAAATATGTCTCACTGCATGATGCATACATTTCCGTTGTTGAATCCTTAAAGCATGCCGGTGTTGCAAACGATGCCGAGGTCGAGATCAAATGGGTAGATTCCGAACTTGTAACTCCTGAAAATGTGGAAGAAACACTGGGTGACGTCGATGGAATCCTCGTTCCGGGCGGTTTTGGTGACAGAGGTATCGAAGGCATGATCACCGCAATCCAGTATGCAAGAGAGAAAAAGGTTCCTTACCTTGGTCTGTGTCTCGGTATGCAGCTCACGATCGTTGAATTTGCAAGACATGTCCTTGGTTATGCAGATGCACACAGCTCAGAATTCAATCCAAACTCTTTCCATCAGGTTATTCATATCATGCCGAATCAGCATGATGTAACAGATCTCGGTGGAACATTAAGACTTGGTTCTTACCCATGTGTACTCAGCAAAGATTCCAAATCCTATGAGCTCTATGGCACAGAATACATCCATGAGCGTCACAGACATAGATATGAAGTCAACAATGACTACCGTAAGGCTTTAACAGATAATGGTATGGAACTGGTTGGTCTCTCTCCTGACGGTCACATCGTTGAGATGATCGAGATTCCGGATCATCCTTGGTTCATCGGAACTCAGGCACATCCGGAATTCAAGTCCAGACCAAATAAAGCACATCCGCTTTTCAAAGGCTTTGTTGCTGCGGCACTCGCTCACGAAGAGCAGTAGTTTATGCGAACACTTTACAACTGGTGTGTTTTCATAAATCTATGAAAAAAAGAAGATCGTCTTACCTATTATTACGCAAGTCGTTTGCACTCTATTTCAACGCAACGGTACTAAGCTCCTCGCCTTTGGCGACTCACTAAGAACCGGCGTTGAAACAGGCTTGCTTCATAATAGTAAGACGGTCTTCTATTTTTATTCAAATTCTCAATATGAAAACACACCAGTTATAAAGTATTCGCTTTCGAATCATCTTGATTTATTCATAGATCTATAGTTTGAAACGCTCTCGTCATAAGCAACAAATTAAAAATACCATATAAAAGAAATGAGACATCTATATTTTATGTAGCAGACCTATTCGAACGCCGGTTCTTAGTGAACTGCCATAGGCAGTGAGGTTAGAACCGCTGCGTGAGAATAGAACGAAAGTGTTCTGCGTAATAAAGATATAGATGTCTCATGCTTATATGGTATTTTTATTTATACATCATGGCTTCAGCGCGCGGGTTGCGTTGATGATCGCGAGGAAGGCAACACCGACATCGGCGAATACCGCTGCCCACATATTTGCAAAACCAAGGGCACCGAGTACCATAACAATGATCTTGACAGCAAGTGCAAACACAATGTTCTGCTGCACGATACGAACCGTCTTTCTGGCAATTGCATATGCTACGGCAATCTTGCCCGGATCATCATCGATCAATACGATGTCTGCTGCTTCGATCGCAGCATCCTGACCCATAGCTCCCATTGCGATACCGACATCGGCACGCATAAAACAGGCGCATCATTGATTCCGTCACCGGTGAAGATCAATGTACTGTCTTCATCCTTCTCGCGGAGAAGCTGTTCTACTTTATCTACCTTATCCCCCGGCATCAGCTCTGCACATACAGTATCAATGCCAAGCTCTTTTGCTACACTGTCAGCAACCTCTTTCTTATCACCGGTCAGCATAACAACATTATCAATTCCACATTTCTTGATTGATGCGATCGCATCCTTAACGCCATCCTTGATCTCATCAGCGATCGTGATACATCCCTTATATGCACCATTTTCCGCTACGAAAAGGACTGTTCCAACCTTGGATGGCTGTTTTACTCCTGCCATGGATATCTTCCTGGAATCCAAAAGCTTTTTATTTCCGACTAACACTTCTTTTCCATCTTTTAAGACCTTGATACCCATTCCGGAGATTTCCTCATATCCATCGAGGTGGTCGATCTGTACCGTTCCCTTATATGCAGCCTTGATCGATGCTGCGATCGGATGGTTGGAGTAATACTCGCCATATGCTGCAAGCTCCAGAAGATCATCTTCACTGATTCCATTTGCGCATGTCTCTACAACCTTGAATACACCCTTTGTCAGAGTTCCGGTCTTATCAAATACGGCAATCTTTGCTTTACCCAGAAGCTCCAGATAGTTACTTCCTTTTACAAGGATACCTGCCTTGGATGCTCCGCCGATTCCACTGAAGAAACTAAGTGGAATGGAGATGACCAATGCACATGGACAGGATACTACCAGAAAGATCAGTGCCCGGTGAAACCATTTGCCAAATTCACCTACAAAGATCGGCGGAATGATCGCTACTGCAAGTGCAAGGAAACATACGATCGGTGTATAGTATTTTGCAAATCTGGTAATGAACTGCTCGTACTGTGCTTTTCTCGTACTTGCATTTTCCACCAGTTCCAAAATCTTCGATACGGTCGAATCGTCAAATTCCTTTGATACCTTGACACGAATCACACCGTTCTGGTTAATCACGCCACTTAACACTTCGTCACCAACAGACAGCTTTCTAGGTACGGATTCACCGGTAAGCGCTGCTGTATCTACAAATGTTTCACCTTCGATGACAGTACCGTCGAGAGGAACTTTTTCACCCGGCTGTACGATGATGATATCACCGATCGCAACTGTCTCCGGTTCTACCTGAACGATCTGTCCGTCTTTTTCAATATTTGCATATTCCGGCATAATGTTCATCAAATCTGTGATACTGGCTCTTGATCTGTTGACTGCATATTTCTGGAACCATTCTCCGACCTGATAGAACAGCATAACGGCTGCCGCCTCGCCAAATTCTCCGGTTCCGTATGCGCCTACAGTTGCAACTGCCATCAGGAAGTTTTCGTCAAATACATGACCCTTGCTGATATTTTTGATTGCCTTTAAAAGGACATCATATCCTGCCATCAGATATGGTACTGCGAACATCGCAGCCTTTACAACTGTATCCCACACTCCATTCAAATGGATGAGCTTCTCTGCAATCTCGCATACGATAAATACCACCAGTGCAACGATGATTCGAATTAACATCTTTTTCTGCTTCTTACTCATAATCCATCACCTTTTTTCTGCTATCTGCGATAATTTTCTTATTTTATCTTCTCTTTCAGCTTATGTAAATCTGTAACGTCTTAATGTTCAGATCTGCATTATTTCTAATATTCGATCGTAGCTTCCTCATCAATGCTCTTGATGATCTTTTCTGCCTGCTTTAAGATCTCGTCTAATTTATCTTCGTCTGCGTCTAATGTAAGTTTCTGTGCCATAAAGCTGATAGATGCGCTGTTAACACCCGGTAACTTGCTGATCTGCTCCTCCATCTTTGCTGCACAATTTGCGCAATCTACATCACTTAAATTATATCTCTTCTTCATAATATCTACCTTTAACCTTTCTTATTATTCAAATATATGCTCAAGTCCCATTCGCATGATCACTGCTACATGGTCATCGGCAAGCTCATAAAACATATTCTTTCCGGCTCTGCGGTTCTTGATCAGCTTCGCCTGTTTTAACACTCTTAATTGATGAGAAATGGCAGATGCATTCATTCCAAGCTCTTCTGCGATGTCACCAACACTTTTTTCATGATCCAGCAGTGTGTATAAGATCTGGATTCTGGTAGAATCGCCAAATACTTTAAACAACTCGGCCAGATCATACAGATTCTCTTCGTCCGGCATCATCTCATTAATCTCAGCGGTGATCTCAGCAATATCGTTCTCTTTGCATTCACATGCTTCCCTGCTGTCCGTATTCATTCTGTTCCTCCTCTCGTTGTTTTATTGAACATTTGAATATCTGTTCATATGTTGTTTTTAATATAACATTATGTTTGTACCCTGTCAACTGATTTTTATATTTGCTTCAAATAAATTTTTGTCGCCAGATTCATTATGTTATATTTTTTCTTTTTATACCTTCATCCTATGTATACATTTTCCCTTATAATGGCAGTATATTTTTTTCATGTTCGCACAAACTAGAGATATGGAACCATTAATTTTGCGACGCCTTGCCAAAAACTAATGTCCAAATAATTAGAAATCAGAGAGGAATGCCATGAAAGTATTTAATGTTATTTGTCTTACTCTTGTGATCGTTGGGGCGATCGTTTGGGGTATCATCGGAATCTTTAATTTTAATCTTGTAGATGCTTTATTCGGAACCGGCTCCGCCTTTTCCAGAATCATCTACACACTCGTTGGTATCGCCGGGCTGTACCTGATCTCCTTCTACGGTCTGATCTGCAACGAGGACTAGCCGAACGAAAAATACACCATTTACCTTTACGGGATTATCCAATTTCTGCTATTGATATCTCCACTATGATAAACTCGCTCGCTTCCTATTCGATGCATATGTCTGATTCGTAAATACTCCTGTGCCAACTCGCCTTCGGCTCAAACAGGCACTCGTATTTACTGACAATATGCATCTCATAACGAAACTCTCGCGAACGTTTTTCATAGTGGAAACACCAACACCCGAAACTGGATAAATCCCTGTATATCGAATGGTGTATTTTTCTGTTCATCATCTTAGCTTTTTATTGTTTCTGCGGGGGGATTTTTTCTGCTGTAATCATTCCTGCTATACACAGTCCGCTCACTTTTTAAACTCGTAAACATTTGCGAACATTTTTTCACTCATTTACATATAACGACAAAACGCCCACCAAATAAATGCTATCTGGTATCTGATAGAATTATTTTGGTAGGCGTTCTAAAAAGAAATATCAGCTATCGTCATTCCGCAGTTTTATTTTTGTTGATTCTTAAGGATTCTCTGCGTTTTAATATCTGCCTGAAAAGACATTTGTGGAGTTTTCGTTATGAGATGTACATTGTCAGCGAATGCGAGTGCTTGTTTGAGTCCGAAGGACGAGTTAGCACAGGAGCATGAGCGAATCAGACATGTACAGATCATAGAAAACGGAACAAGTCTTTGCAGACAGGTATTCAAACAAAGGGAATCCTTAAGCTCAATACCTTAAACTTCTGCAGAATGGGGATAGCTGATGTTTTATGCTTAAAATAAAAATTCTTCGACAACGCAGCGGATCAGGCAGTAGAGGATGACCACGATCATAAGCGGGGTAAGCAGTCGAAGCTTTTTGCCATTTTCATCGTACCGATTAAAAGGTTCGGTGAATACAGCGGCGAAGCTCTCCTTTCTGCCATTTATGACTGCAAGCAGATAAATAATTCCTGCTGATATTACAGTGCCAACCAGTGCCATAGGTATATATGCCCGGATCGTGCTGAGCAGCATCGTCTGTGTTACTTCTGTATTTTCTGCCTGATCTTTTAACGCCGGAATGATATTTGCAATATGCTTTATAACAACAGAAAAACCATTGATCAGAAAATGCATGATCATTGTTGGAATAATGCTTCCGGTTGCTTCTACAACAAATCCAAAGATCAGACCGATCACAACCGCATATGCCATCTGATTAAAATTCATATGCATCAGTCCAAATAAAAAGCCTGACATCAATATGGCCTTTAATCTGCCGGCTTCATGAAAGCTTCCGAACATAACACCACGATACGCCAGTTCTTCTATCACACACGGCAAAAATGCCATGAAAAAAAGCGAAGTTCCAAGTGTATTATGATCAACCAATGCTGAAGCTGCATTACTGATCTCATTTCGCACAAATAACATTGAAATTGCATTTAACAATGTAATAAGTGGCTCCATAAACAGAACCAGCGGTGGAAGCAGCAGGAGTGTCAACGGATGAAATTTCCGAAACCAGATGATATCCTTTACATGCTTTCTCATGATGAACAGATATAACACTGTTGGTACAAATATCAGGCTCTGACTGAATAATATGTTTTGTTTTATCGTGATGCCGGAAAACAGATCTGTAAATAACGCCAGCACCGTTACGACCTCGTAAACTGCGATCAATGCTGTAAACAAACATTCAGCTCCAAAAATTTTCTTTCTTGTCTCCATATACCCTCTTATAATAATGTGGCAGATATCATTCATACATCTGCCACACCATCATTTTATAATCTTTATTTATACAACTGCTACTGCTTCGATCTCAATCAGTACGTCTTTTGGAAGTCTTGCAACTTCTACACAAGAACGTGCAGGGAAATCTTTGTTGAAATATTCTTTGTAAATATCGTTGATAATTGAG
The DNA here is from genome assembly GCF_003480025.1 of Clostridium sp. AM46-21. Taxonomy (NCBI): domain Bacteria; kingdom Bacillati; phylum Bacillota; class Clostridia; order Eubacteriales; family Clostridiaceae; genus Clostridium; species Clostridium sp. AM46-21. Next base: position 9,407 of record NZ_QUIB01000015.1, on the reverse strand, counting down.
AACTGGTTCATATCCTTAATAAATACTGTAGTCTTTACAACCTTGTCACAGGATGAACCGGATGCCTCGATCAGATTCTTCAGATTTGAGATTGCCTGTTTTGCCTGAACTGTGATATCTCCTTCTACTAACTGATTCGTTGCAGGATCGATCGGAACCATTCCTGATGTAAATAAAAATCCGTTAGCAACGATTGCCTGTGAATATGGTCCGATTGCCTGTGGTGCTTTCTCTGTGCTGATTATCTTCTTATCCATTTTTATATCCTCCTGAAATTTAATGCCTACATCTCCATAATAATCTCTCTTGCCAGACTCTCCGGTATGGCTTTTGCGTACTGGTCACCATCAAATACCTCGATCGCGCCGATTCCATGCTGTAAAACGAAACGCAAATGTCCGTCTCTGACCTTCTTATCGGTATACAGCTTCTTAACCAGAGCGTCACGGTCAATATAATCCGGAATCTCCGTTGGAAGATCTGCCTGCTTCAACATGGCAACCATAGCTGCTTCATCCTCTGCTGTACAGTAGCCAAAATATTCTGCCATCTTCACCTCTGCAACCAGACCGATCGCAACGGCTTCTCCATGCAGCAGCTTATAATCACTGACTGTCTCGATGGCTCTTCCAACCGTATGTCCAAGGTTCAAAACCTCACGCAAACCGCTTTCCCGCTCGTCCTTCATAACGACCTGATATTTGATCTCGCAGTTCTTCTCCGCGATATGTCTGCATACCTCGTCCTTTACTGCAAGCACATCTTTGATATGCTCTGACAGATAATCGAAGAATTCCCTGTCTGCAAGGCAGGCATGCTTGATCGTCTCTGCAAGACCTGAAGATAACTGTCGCTGTGGAAGTGTCTTCCATGTTGCGATATCCAGATATACCTTCTGCGGCTGATTAAACAGTCCGATCAGATTGGTTGCAAGCGGTGTATCGACCGCTGTCTTTCCTCCCACGGATGCATCCGCGGCCGCAAGTAACGTCGTTGCATAATTGATAAATGGAATTCCTCTGCCATAGGTTCCGGCTACAAATCCTGCAAGATCTGTCACCACACCACCGCCAACGGCGATAATGCAGCAATCTCTCCGATATCCCTTTGCAAGCATGGTATCTTCTACATACTCCTTTGTCGCTCTGGTCTTGCTCAGTTCTCCTGCCGGAAAACTGATAAGATCTGCCTTGTATCCTGCTTCTTCAAGCATCTTATAAATCTTGTCCGCATACAGCTCTTTTACATTGCTGTCTGTAACTACTACAAATTTAGATATTTTTCCAACCAGACCGGCCTTCAGATCATCAATCAGCTTCTGTTCCAGCTCATATCCGATTTCAATCTCATAGCTGTCATCTACTACTTTTTTTAATTCAACCTTGAAATTACTCATATTCATCCTTTCATTTCCTGGTACTTTTCAGCCATATAACATGCACAGCTGTCTTTTTGTTTCTCCTGAACATTCCTTCTCATTTATGAATACATTATTTGATGATAATGTTCTTCTCTGTGATCCGGATCTTACCCTCTTTTAACAGATGTCCGACCGCACGCTTAAATGCATTCTTGCTGAGTCCGAACTCTTTCTCGATCACTTCTTTATCTGCCTTGTCATTAAATGGTAAGGTTCCTCCATAGCTTTCGATGATATTGTATACCATCTCGCTGTCATTGTTGATCTGTTCACGGATCGGCTTCTGTAAACTCAGATTGAGTTTGCCGTCTTCTCTGACATTTGCCACACGGGCTTCTACCGTCTCACCCACATTGATCCGGGAATGGATCTCCTTCATCGGGATCAGGGCTGAATAACGATTATCAACCGCAACAAAGGCTCCCAGATTCTGATTAAATTCAAATACCGTTCCACTTACGGAATCCCCTGCCTTATATGGGGACTGTGTCTCCAGATAGGCATATACCTTCATGCTGACGCACAAACGCTTGGAACGATCCTCATACATCCGGACCAGATACGACTGACCTTCCCTTACCTTGCTTGTCTGCTCTTTAAAAGGAAGCAGGATATCTTTTTCCAGTCCCCAGTCCATAAATGCACCGATGCCTGTCACATTGACACATTTTAATACTGCAAGTTCTCCCATCGTTATGATCGGATGATTTGTTGTTGCGATCAGACGATCTGCGGAATCACGATAGATAAATACATCTAACTGATCTCCCATTCTTGTTCCCGCAGGTACCTGTTTCTTCGGAAGCAGAACTTCCTCGTCATCGTATTTTTTCTCGGCAAGGTAAATGCCGAAATCTTTCTCTTTTACAACCTCTAAATGGTTCCATTCGCCAATCTTGATCATGCTGTCTGTCTCCCCGTTCTCTTTGTTTTAAATTCTACTATACATCTGGTCTGATCTTCTTCATCTGCAAATACAAACTGTATCAGATCATCTCTTTCTGCTTTCTTTATTACGATACATTCATCTTTTACAAACTGCCGCTTATACTCGCTTCTGATCTGACAGATCATGTCATCCGAATCGATATATTCCAACGCCAGCGCAATATATGCTTCATTATTCATGTGGTAATTCGAATCAATCTGATAAGGCAGAACAACCCTTCTGTCTGTCTCTTCCATGCCTTCGATCAGCCGGATCTTTCTCGGAGCATATTCCATCGGAAGCTTTTCTGCAAGAGGATATGCTGCTCCTACTTCAGGCTCAATTCTTACAGGACGAAGCGTATCAGTATCAATATAACTCCACTGGGAAGCTGCCTGTACAATATTCGCTCCATTCTCATCCCGAATAACTATATTACGATATCCCATGGAACCTTTAAAATCATATGCCCAGGTTCCAACCCTGATCTTCTCCTGTAATACCGGATACCGCTCCACATCAATCTGCCACGAGATCAGAAACCATGCCCGGTTATGGTCCTTCAGATATTCAATTCCAATTCCTGCCTGTTCTGAATCGAAGATCGCACAATCCTGAAAGTAATTTGCTATCGTTGCCGCATTTGCTTCCTGTCTTCCATGCGTTTCGCTGTATCTTACGATCGCATCAAAACTGTACATATGTATTCTCCATTTCCTATTATAATGTCATCTCCACAAGTGCTCCCATTATACAACAGCCGGGCTATTATTTCTACCTGGATTTTCTATTTCCATTGATTTTTATTCTCAAATTTTTCGTGTTCATTGCGTATAAATAACTTTTTGTAATTTTTTTAAAAAAGTGCTTGCTTTTTTCAAACTGTTATAATATAATATCATCTGTTGACAGCAATGGGCTATCGCCAAATGGTAAGGCACTGGACTCTGACTCCAGCATTTTCAAGGTTCGAATCCTTGTAGCCCAGCTCTTAAGAACCAGATGTGATCTGGTTCTTTTTTTGTGCAATCAATCATCATGCAGAAATTGTGCTTGCAACGCAAGAGCACAAATTTCTATATGATGGTCAATGTTCATCGAGTCGTTAGACGAGAGGAACCTGATTGCACAAAATTGTTTTCAATTTGACGACCGCTAATCATCGAGTCGTTAGACGAGAGGAACCTGATTGCACAAGAAAGGGAAAGGGACCGCCATCTTACAGGCAGTCCCTTGTATTTATGAATATTTTTTTGTGAAAAAAACAACGACTTAAATTTCGGATGTCTTAGGAGCTATCTTCTCTCCTTTTCTTATTGTAACAAAATTGTAACACATTTTTAATTTTTGCGCAATGTCTATTTTTACTAATTTATCGGAAATTTATTTTACTTTTATGTATGAATCCTCTAATGCTTTCAAATATATTGTATATTTCATTTTATATTTTCTATTCTGCATCCGGCAGTCCCAAAAGCTGCAATGCATTTTCTCCAAGGATCTTTTTCTTGTCTTCATCTGATAACGGAAGTGCCTGTATGTCCTTTATGGCCCGCTTCTGATCTGTCCACGGACTGTCTGTTCCAAATACGATCCGGTCTGCTCCATGTGCTCTGATCAGTTTCAGGAACATCTCCTCCGATGCCAGCTTCCAACGATGTTCAGCACCCGAAAGCCATGCAATCTCTCCATAGGAAAATGCTGTATCCATATATACATTTCTTCCGCACAGCTTCGCAAGTACCTCGTCCCAGAGATTCCAGCCACCCATATGTGCAAGAACGAGCCGCTCCGGCTGAACCTCATCTAATACTTCGCACACCATGTCCGGTGTACAATGTGTTACAGATGGAAGTCCGATATCTACTCCGGCATGAACCACAACGACCAGACCAAGCTCTGTTGCGTAACTGATGATCCGTTTATAACGGATATCATTGAACATGGCATTCTGATAATCCGGATGCAGCTTAATTCCCTTTAATCCGGCAGACTTGATACCATTTAAAATCTCTTTATAGTTATCATTTCCGGGATGGATTCCACCAAATGACCAGACCCCACTGCCCGTAAACTGGGCTGTTACTGCCTTTGCTACGGTATTGATCCGCTCCACCTGATGAGATGCGGTTACAACAGGAAGGACAACAGAGATATCAACGCCGCTTTGCGCCATTGAATGCTGCAAGCCTGCAAGTGTACCATCTGATGCCGGCTTTGTCTTTGATCTACTTACTAACAGTTCAAGTGTCTTTGAAGCTATTTTATCCGGATATGTGTGAGTATGAAAATCTACGATCATCTTTTATTCCTTTTCTTATCTTCTCCCTGCCACCCTATATTAGGGTAACACTCATATTTTCATTTGACAATATTGAAATCTTTAGAAATTTATCGGTTTCTTTTGGTTTTTTCTATATAAATTGCTGTATTATGTCACCTGTCATTCCATCTTTCTTCGTATATTGCCCATATACACAAATATTAAATCTTTTCCAGCATATTGAAAATCCGGTCATTTTAGAGTATCTTAGTTGAGAATAAACTAGAAACAGAAAGGGCTGCTCCGGCAGTTTTATACATTATGGCTGGAAAAACAAAAAAGAAACTGACCGTTACACAGATGCGGTCTGTCATAAAATTCCTGATCGGTGTCAACATCGTCCTGCTCATCGCCGTTATCGTTCTGTCCGTCCTGTTGGCGGTCAGTCGGTCAAAAAGCAGCAAGGATGCTGTCTCGATCATAAAACCGGACGGAAAATACACAGTCTGTCTGGATCCGGGACATGGCGGTTCTGATATCGGTGCAACCGGAATTAATAATATTCATGAAAAAGACGGAAATCTGAAGCTTTCCTTAAAGGTTGCAAAACTATTAAAGAAAAACGGAGTAAAAGTTGTCATGACGCGTGATGATGATTCTACCGTTCTTCCGAAGAACGTGCTGCGATTGCAAATGACTGCGACGCAGATCTCTATCTGGCACTCCACAGGAACTATGCAGCAAATCCTGAGGCCTGTGGTGTAGAAGCATGGATCTACAGCTCCGGTTCCGAAAAGAATCACGCAATCGCAGAAACCATCCTGTCCAATCTGGAAAAGGTCGGAATCTCCGATAACCGTGGTGTCCGTACCGGAACACAGTTTGACAGTGACAACGATTACATCGTTATCAAACAGACAAATATGACAAGTCTGATCATCGAGATGGGCTTTATCAGCAACGAAAAAGACGTAGCGCTCTACGATGATAACATGGACGATTACGCCGCCGCGATCGCAAACGGCATAATAGAATGGCTCAACGAATATCAATAAAACAATGCCGATATGAACGATCTGCATGCCGGTACTATGAACATCACGTTTGCCTACCTTCTTTCATACTATTTTATATGCATATGTCTCCGCTGCGATAAAGTCGTTTGCAGCTCCGACATAGCACAAAATTGTATGAAAATCAGTCGGCTGCACTATGGATGTTTCATAGTACCGGCAGGCAGTTTGTTCATACCGGCATTTTATCTATTCATTATTTTATTGTTATGGTTGTTACCGATCGAATATCAGAAACAGAACTTCCGATATAGATCGTATAACTTCCTGCTATGACCTTCCACGCATCCGTCTTCTCATCAAAATGACGAAATGCATCTGCTGTCAATTCAAATTCCGCATACTTTGTTTCTCCCGGTGCAAGTGATAACTTGCAGAAGCCCTTCAGCTCCTTCACAGGATTCTCCGGACTTACCTCCGCTTCTCCGACATACAGCTCTACCGTCTCTTTTCCGGCAAGCTTTCCGGTATTTGTTACCGGGATCTGTACCTTAAATGTCTGACCATCCGGCTCTTTTACCTGCATATCTCCATAGGAAAATGTCGTATAAGATAATCCATGGCCAAATGGGAACTGTACCGGGATCTGATATTTGTCATAATACCGATATCCGACAAATACACCTTCTCTGTATGTTTCCGTCAATTTTGCATTCATTCTTTCATGTTCTTCTTCCGTTAAGGTTCTTCCGGGGAAATCTCCAAAAACCATCGCCGGTACCTGATCAAGAGATTTCGGCATGGTCATCACAAGTTTACCGGATGGATTTACTTCACCAAACAGGATTTCACCGAGTGCTCTGCCGCCTTCCATTCCTGCATAACTCATCCATACAATTGACTTTGCATCATCGATCCATGCACTCATATCAACCGGATTCCCTGCCATCATAACAATGACCATATTCGGATTCACTTTTAAAAGCTCCGTAATCAATTCATCTTGATGATATGGAAGTGTAAGATCCGGTCTGTCGTATCCTTCTTCATCTGTATCATGATTTAAACCGCCAACAAAGAGCACATCATCATATTCAGAAGCAAGTGCAACTGCTTCTTCACGAAGTGCCTTCTGGATCTTCTGTCCTTCCGGATCATTTCCTTCATAAGCACCCTGCTCCGATGCCAGTTCATCCAGACTTACCTCCTGCCAGTTCAGTACCTGCTGTCTGTTCTTATCCGGTACATAATAACCTTCTGCATAGGTCACTTCGCAGTTACCGCCAAGCTCCATCTTAATGCCAAGCAGTGGATTGATCTCATAAAGTGCCGCAATCTCCGCACTTCCGCCACCATTTGAATGAAGCTTTGCTGCATTATGTCCGATCACCAGAAGCCGATGTGTCTTCTCAGGGGCAAGCGGCAGTCTCTGATCTTCATTCTTTAATAGTACAATTGATTCTCTGGCTGTCTCTAACACTGCATCCTGATGCGCCGAAGTATCATAACTTCCTTTCTTCCGGCTCCAGTCACGAACCGCATAGACGGCCGGCTTCTGTTCCGTGCAGCCAGCATATGTAGCCGTCTGTTCATTGTACCCACTTTGGGCTTCTACAATATCGATCATCTTGACACGGAGCATGAATCGAAGAATACTCTTTACCTTTTCATCAACTCTTTCCTCTTCGATCTCGCCATTCCTTACCGCATTTAACAATGGATCTGCCATGCAGTATTCATCGAAATTTGCATAGATCGACATCTCTACATCGATCGGGCTTTCTGCGGCAGCCTTTGTATCGTGGATGCCGCCCCAATCAGAAACAATCAGACCGTCATAATTCCATTCTTTCCGCAGTATCTCACCGAGCAGTTCATTATTTTCACAACAATGGACTCCACGGAACAGATTATAAGCACCCATAATAGATCTTACATTTGCTTTCTTTACTGCAGCTTCAAACGCAGGCAGATAGATCTCACGGAGCGTCCGTTCATCGATCTCGACATTTACCCAGTTCCGTTCTGTTTCCTGATTATTAACAGCAAAATGTTTTACACAGGCACCCACGTCAGAACTCTCGATCCCCTTGATCACCGGAACTGCCATCTCCGATATCAGAAATGGATCTTCACTGAAATACTCAAAATTTCTCCCGCAAAGCGGCGTCCGCATAACATTAACACCCGGCGCAAGTATGATATCCTTGCCACGTCCTCTGGCTTCTTCACCAAGTACCGTTCCTGATTTTTCTGCCAGCTCCCGGTTCCATGTTGCTGCAATCGCACTGTTGCTCGGACAGTATGTAACGCCATCATCATTATGTCCAGCTCTGCCCCAATTATCATTAAAAAATTCGAACCGCACCCCGGTCGGACCATCCGACATCACGATTGGGGGGATTCCAAGTCTTTCTACTGCCCCGGTGCGGAACAGACCCGCACCATGGATCATCTTTATTTTTTCTTCTAATGTCAGTTCATTTACTAACTGATTGATCTTTCTTTCATAATCTTTGTGAAACATCGTATTTTTCCTTTCTGTCCAGATATTTACAACCCTTATCTGCAAACGATACGGTTGCTGCAGGCTGTATGAACCGTTGTGTCGGCTTTCACTTCAAGTTCCGTCCCTCTGCCTGCTCAAATGCTTTATTTATAGCATCTATTCTATTCTGATTTTAATCCCTCCCCGATGCAATCGTCAATGCAAATCATTCCACACTGAAACTTTCTTTAAAAAATGATACCATCTTATTCCAGCTTTTCGCTCTTGCCTTCCGGCAACCCTCCGGATATTTGGCTTCCATTGTCATAAAGTGTGCCAACATCCGGTTCATCTTCTCTTCTCCACCAATTCCCGACAACGCTTTCTCCGGCATCGTCAGACAATGACCTGCTTCCGGATAAATCACACATTCGTATCTGTAAGGGAAATGAACCTCTTCTAACTTTCTCATGATTCTTGGAAATGCTTCATCCGACGGCCATGTATCATCATATTCCGGTGCAAGCAACAACACATCGCCCTGTATATTTTCCACCTTGATCCGGCTGGCATCCGTACGGTCTTTAAAACATTCATTATAGTAAAAACGGTTCATCGCTTTCGATCCGTAATTCGGATTCTTTTTCCATGCCCGTAAGGTCGAACCTAAATGAGACAATGCCTCTGCTTGCTCATATGGTATATCTTTCCCATGATAACTGAAATATGATTTATGCTGTCTGACTACCATATGTTTGCAGCCCTCTACTACAAAGTCAAATCCCGATACCGATACCACACAGGATATATCCGGTATCAATGATGCACACAATAACGTATATGCTGCACCAAGAGATAATCCTGTCATTCCGATGCTGGTAATCTTGATCGGACAATTATTCTTTAACCAATGAACCGCCCGCTCTGCATAATCAACCGGAATAAATACCGTATCCTTTGAAAGCGGCGGCCACAGATAGAATCCAACCGATAACACACTAAATCCTTCCTCTGCGAGAAGCTTCGCGCGTGCTTCTACAAAATCCCGTTTCTCTGCACTTCCACCGACAAATATAACTGCTTTATCTGCATACTTTGTTCCCGGAAAAAAGGTTCCAAGAAATCCTTCCTTTTCTAATGTACACTGTAAATTCTGCTGTGCTTCCATGTATGTATCTCTCCCTTTCATGTTAGTTTAAACTAACAAAAGTATATCACATTAACACTAAAATACTATAGTTTTTATAAATCTAATTAATGTTACATAAATAAAAGGACATTCCTTGATGTCCTTT
>NZ_QUIB01000014.1:0-100642 GCF_003480025.1 Clostridium sp. AM46-21 | reverse complement strand
AAACCAAAGAATTCAACCAATAATAATTAGATTTTCGTTCTTTTATTACTTATTATTATAATTGCTTCTTTTTTTATCATATTCATTTTCTTTTTTATCATGGTTATTTACATTTACTTTATTTACTATCATGGTTATTTACATTTACTTTATTTACTATTCCATGATTCTTTGGACGCACTAAATGAAAACAGACTTTCTTCCCTATAACCGGATTCTGTCCATTAACTGTATGATTTTCTTTTGTATAAACATTCAATTTATTTTCTTTATTTATTTGACATTTAGGACTATGCATATTTGTCCTACTAGCCATTATAAAATGTGGATTCATTTTTCTTTTATCTGCATAAGTATCCATATTTTTACATGTTATCTTTGCATCACATGCAGGATCAGGACATACAAACGCTTTTTTATCAAATAATCTACCTTCAATCCACATCTCATTTGCTTCCATTGCATCAATTACTTCATCTATTTCTAAGCTATATGCTAAATCTATTTTTGCCACATTCATCTCTCCTTATTTATTTTACAACGTGTAGTATTTGAATCTATTTCAATTAGTTTTAAAACTTTTTCTTATTTTCGACTCCTTTTTAGCACTTTGGTATTACCGTTTGTTTTATTGCTGACTCAAGTAATAAACAAGTTTTATTTAAATTATAACCTTTTTTAATTATTAGGTACAGTACAAACTTATATTTTTATTCTGCTTCTTTTAAGCTATTGTATATTTCATCTAAGAAAATACCAAGTACTTTTTTTCATCATTGCTTAATAATAAACTGAGACAGCTTGATTCTACTTCACTTTTTCCCTTATATTTCTGTGCTACACATCTTGATGAAAATACAACAATCTCTGTTTCAAACAAAATTTCACCAGACACAACAAGGCACACCAGATACCTCCGTATCTGATATGCCTTATCCGTACATTCATATTTAATTTGCCCTAATTCTATTTCAGCGCAAATATGGTAATATGCTACTTTTACTTTCTTCCCTACAACCGCAGCTTTGTTCCTTTACTGCCACGTTTACATGCTTTGATTCGTGTAAACAGGATCTCTGTATTGTCTACAAAGAAGCTGTCCTTTGTGCTGCCGACTGCTACTTTTTCGATCTCATCATCGTCGGTGATGTTCACCAAGCGGATGCAGCCTGCACCTTTTCCTTTGACCGGGATCTCGCTGATCTGGATTCTTGCATAGTAGCCAAGTATACTCTTTACAACGATGAAATCTTCCATCTCGGCATCATGGATAAAGATGATATCTTCTTCCTGCTTGGATGCTGCGATCATCTTACGAAGTACATCGTAGTTATTTCCCGGAACCAGCTTTGCCTGACCATGCTTGGTCACAAATAACAGGTTCTTATCTATGATCTGCTCGATGCAGCACATATATAATATGTTTTCATTTCCATTCATATTGCAGAATTCAAAGATCTGAATACCCTTATCCGACAATCTGCCGATCAGACCGGAACCATTTCCCTTTTTACCGGTATTCTTCTTTGCCTGAAGCTTGATGATATCAGCAACCTTGATCATATACATCTGGTTATTATCTGCAAATACACCGACACGTTCTGTGTTCTTACATTTGAATGAGAAACGGTAGTCTTTGTCGATCTGCGCTTTGTTTTTATCATAAAGATTGGCATCAACGACCTTGATATAATAGAAACGATCGAGAAGTACAGCAACCTCTGTCTCGACTGCCTGTGCTTTCTTAACGACAACTTCGCCACAGTCTGCGATCACAGTCTTTCTTGGAAGTGCATATTTCTCCTTGATCTCTAACATATCAGCGATCATCTGCTTCTTCATATTGCTCTTGCTTTCAAGCAGCTTTGAATACTTCTTGATCAGCGTCTCTGCATCTTCCAGTTCTTTCTTAAGGGCATTTACTTCCAGGCCGATGAGCTTCTGTAAACGCATGGCAAGGATCGCATCTGCCTGCTTCTCGGTAAAGCATAAGAACTTTGCATCTGCCTCTGAACCTTTGAATCGGAATGTAATATTGGAGGTATCTCCATGCATCAGACATGCCTTTGCGTCCGCTACCTTCTTACTTCCACGCAGGATCTCTATGATCAGGTCGATACAGTCAACCGCTGTAAGAAGACCGGTCTTGATTTCCCGTACTTCCATCTGATTTTCTAACAACTTCGTGTATTTGGTATTGTATAGTCCGTATTTGAAATCCGTATAGATCGACAGGATCCGCTTCAGTCCCATGACCTCCGGCTTACCGTCATAAATACAGTTGATATTTACACCAAAGGTATCCTCAAGTCCTGCCTTTTTATATAAAATATTGATGATATTCCGGATTTCTTCATCTGTTGTACCCTTCTTTACATCGATACACAGACATTCTCCGTTCTTATCTCCGCGGTCAGCGATATCTACAACGGCCGGTAATTCACGGTTTCTGGTCAGCTCTGCAACCGTATCCAAGAACTTCGCTGTTCCACCGATCATCGTAAATGGGATCTCGGTTACACAGATACTTTTTCTTCCATGACCGATATCACGGATCTCCACCTTACCTCTGACCTTGATCCTGCCAAGTCCTGTTTCATAGACCTGCATCAGATCTTCATTGGATGCATTGATGATACCGCCGGTTGCGAAATCCGGTCCTTTCATGACCTCCAACAGATCCTCAAGCGGTACTTCCGGATCATTCAGATACATCACGGTTGCATCGATCACTTCTCCAAGATTGTGTGTCGGAATATTGGTTGCCATACCAACTGCGATTCCTGTCGAACCACTGACTAGGATATTCGGAACCTGAAACGGAAGAAATGTAGGCTCTGTCTCTGTTCCGTCGAAGTTTGGAATAAACTGATCCTTAAAGAAAGACAGATCCTTCATGCAGACATCCTCTGTATATTTGGATATTCTTGCCTCGGTATATCGCATTGCCGCTGCACCGGATCCATCTACCGAACCAAAGTTACCATGCGGATCTACAAGCGGGATCGGAAGCTTCCAGTTCTGCGCCATATTTACAAGACCTTCATAGATTGAACTGTCTCCATGTGGGTGATATTTACCCATCGTATCACCGACGATTCTCGCACATTTACGATGTGGCTTATCTGAACCTGCCAGACCATTTAATGAATACAGGATACGACGCTGTACCGGCTTTAAACCGTCCCTAACATCAGGGAGCGCACGTTCTGTTATAACGCTCATGGAATAATCTACATAGGATTGTCCCATTTCACTTTCATAATCAACATTTAAGATTTTTTCAGACATAGATTTCCTCTTTCCTTAGATATCAAGCACTGCATCTGTACTGTGTGTCTCAATATATTCTCGTCTCGGTGCTACTTCTGTTCCCATCAACGTCTGTGTCAGCTTATTTGCTTCCACGATACTGTTGATCGATACCTGCTTTAACACACGACTCTCCGGGTTCATCGTTGTCTCATAGAGCTGGTCTGCATCCATTTCTCCAAGACCTTTGTAACGCTGGATCGTGAATTTACCGGTATGCTTCTTTCGATAACGGTTCAGTTCTTCATCTGAATACAGATACTGCATATGCTTGCCCTCGCCCACTCTGTAAAGCGGCGGGATCGCGATATAGATGTGCCCCTCATTGATCAGATCCGGATAAAACCGATAGAAAAATGTCAGAAGCAATGTAGCAATATGCGCACCATCGACATCGGCATCGGTCATAATGATGATCTTGTCATAGTTTAATTTATTAATATCAAAATCGTTGCCATAGCCCTGCATAAAGCCGCATCCAAATGCATTAATAAGTGCTTTGATCTCGGCATTCTCAAGAACCTTGGCTACTGTTTTCTTCTCTACGTTTAAGATCTTACCACGAAGTGGCAGGATCGCCTGATATTTACGGTTTCTGGCTGTTTTAGCAGAGCCGCCGGCAGAATCACCCTCGACTATGAAAATCTCGCATTTGGACGAATCATTGGATTCCTGCTTGGCAAGCTTTCCATTTCCTTCAAAGGAGAATTTATTCAGATTGATCTTGGATTTTTCCAGAGCCTTCTTCTTAGACAGGCTGACTGCACGATCACAGATATCCTTTAAGACATCGTAGTTACGGTCAAAATAAACAGTAAGCTGTTCTTTTACAATATCATCGACTGCCTTTGTAACGTCTGTATTCGACAGCTTCGTCTTCGTCTGCCCTTCAAACTGCGGATCCGGATGCTTTACAGATATGATCGCCTGCATACCGGAACGAATATCCGCACCACTTAAGTTCGCATCCTTTTCCTTTAATAACCCAAGCTCATTTCTTGCATACGAGTTGATCAGCTTTGCAAATCCTGACTTGAAACCTGTTACATGTGTTCCGCCTTCCGGATTTGTGATATTATTTGTAAAACCGATGATGTTTTCTTCCCCATCCTCTGTCATAACGAATACGATATCAGCAGTTATATTCTCTTTCTCTCCACTGATCGCAATGATCGGTGAAGTATGTGTAAGTCCTTCCGATATATCCTCTACAAATGCGGACAGACCGCCCGGCTGATGGAATACGACCGGTTCCTTGCCGTCTCTCTTATTATGAAATGTGATCGTAAGCTCCGGATTCAGATATGCCGTTTCCTTGATTCTCTGCATGATCGCATCGGCTTTGAATTTTACTGTTTCAAAGATCGTATCATCCGGATATAGGGTTACCTTTGTTCCGGTTCGTTTCTCTTTTAACCGGGTACGCGGCAGATTTCCTTCCGGAGTCAGCTCCGTTACCGGAACGCCATACTCATAGCTGTCCGTGTAGAGATATCCGTCTCTTGCGACCTCAACCAATAGTTTCTTTGATAACGCATTTACAACAGCAGAACCTACACCATGAAGGCCACCACTGATCTTATATGTGGAGCTGTTGAACTTACCACCGGCATGCAGTACGGTATATACGACACGTTCCGCAGGTATTCCCTCTGTCTCATGTATATCAACAGGAACACCCCGTCCATCATCTGACACGGTCGCTGAACCGTCTTCATTGATACTGACATATATATTTTTACAATAACCTGCAAGGTGCTCGTCCACGGAGTTATCGATCAGCTCCTGAATCAGATGGTTCAGACCGCTTCTTCCGGTATTACCGATGTACATACCCGGTCTGAGTCTTACAGGCTCCAGTCCCTTCAGCACCTCTATATTTTTTGCACTATACGACATAACATTTCCTCTCTATCCACATAATCATTGATTAGTATATTCTGTATTCCATTTTTTTGCAAAGAAATTATTCTGTTTCTTTCTTTTCAATACCGATTTTTTCTTCGATATCGTCTGTCTCCCCGATGATATCCAGATCAAAATAGAACACAACTCCATCTTTTACATTATACACACCATAACACTTCTTATGTGCCTGCATGGTAGCCGCAACAATGGACAGACCGATGCCGCTTCCGCCATATTCTCTGGTTCTTGCCTTATCTACCTTGTAGAACTTGATGAACAGCTTCTCCAGTTCGCCCTCCGGTACATTTGGTCCCTGATCATATACATAGACACGGAGATTTCCAAGGATCGATCCTTCTTCATATGTGGCTCCCGGTTTTTCATACATATATTTTTCTGTCCAGACACGGACTTCTTTCTCTTTATAGCAGTAATGGATCGCATTTGTCAGATAATTACGGAAGACTTCTTCAATCATGAATTCGTCCGCATAGACATTGATCGGATCTACATCATCATAAACGATCGTAACCTGACTCTGCTCTGCAAGGATTGCAGACGAATCGATGGAATTATGGATCAGATCAACGATATTGAACATTTCCTTATTCACTCGGTTCTGCCCGAATTCTATCTCATTCAGATCAAGTAACTGCTTTACCAGCTTATTCATCTTGTTTGCTTCATCAACAATGACATCACAGTAAAAATTCTTGCTTTCTTCATCATCATTGATATTATCCCGCAAGCCTTCTGCATAACCCTGTACCAGTGCGATCGGTGTCTTTAATTCATGTGATACATGTGACAGGAATTCCTTACGCATCTCGTCAATCTTGATCTTCTCATCAATCTCCACCTGAAGCTTCTGGTTTGTCTCCTTAAGCTCCGTCAGCGTCTCATTCAGCTTATACGACAGATCATTCATATAACAGGACAGCTCACCGATCTCATCATTGGACGGATGCTCGATCCTTGCATCAAAATCAAGAGTTGCCATTTGTTTTGCAACCCTGGTAAGCCGTTTGATCGGTCCGGCAAATATCTCACTGACAAAATACATCAGAATACAACTGATGATTGCTGTTGTAATCAGTACAGCCATAAAATATTTGATCGTTGTCTGGATCGTGGAATCCACTCTGGCAATTGTGGTACGCACGATAATAACAAATCCATTATCCAGAAATCCGAGCAGATCAAAATAACTCTGAGCTGTATCCTTATCCTTTGTGATCTGTATCTTATAATCCTTATGCTTCTCGACCTCTTCCCGTTCGATCTGGGAATTATTCGCATCTATACTGTCTGAGAACATCAAGAACTCACCGATACTTTTCAGATTGTTAAATACAGCCGTATCCTCATTTACCGTTGTATAGATCTTCATATGAACATCATCCACAATATAGATCATCGCATCGGATTTATTCTCGAGCAGGCTCTCCATGCTGTCAAGGTCATAGCTGCCATCTCTGTTCTTATTTGATGAATCTTTGAAAAAAGCATCGCATTCCTGATAGGTCTGGATCAGATTATTTTTCAGTTCATTGTAGTAATATTTTTTTATGAAGATAACGGACAAAATGCCTGACAGCAGGATCATTACAGTAATGATCGCCATCAGACAAAGTGTTATCTTACTCCTTATCGACCTTTTTCTCATCATCCACCTCGAACTTATATCCCATGCCCCAGATCGTCTTGATATAGTCACCTTTATCCTGCAGCTTGCTTCTGAGCTTCTTTACATGGGTATCGATCGTTCTGGCATCTCCAAAATAATCATAATTCCATACATTATTCAGTATCTTCTCTCTGGATAATGCAACTCCTTTATTCACCATAAAATAATTCAACAGCTCAAATTCTTTATAACTGAGTTCGATTGGTTCTCCATCGATCGTTACGATATGGGCTGCAAGATCCATCGTGATACCGCCTGCCGAGATCACACTGTCAGCCGGTACATCACTGGTTCTTCTTAAGATTGCTTCTACTCTGGCAACCAGGATCTTCGGACTGAACGGCTTCGTGATATATTCATCAATACCAAGTTCAAATCCCAGAAGCTCATCTCTTTCATCTGACTTTGCAGTCAGCATGATGATCGGAACCTGTGAGAACTTCCGTATCTCCTTACAGGTCTCCCAGCCATCCATCTTCGGCATCATAACATCTAAAATGATCAGTCCGATGTCTTTATTATTCATAAAGATATCAACCGCTTCTTCCCCGTCTCCTGCTTCCAGAACAATATATCCTTTCTTACTCAGGAAATCCTTGACCAGCTTACGCATTCTGCTCTCATCGTCAACTACCAATACCTTTATACTATCCATATGCGACCTCCTGTTATTTCCATTTCTTGCTGTATTCTAACAAACATCTATGTCATAAATGTGAATTTCAATCGGGAAATTTACCTTTTTCTCTTTTTCTTCTCCACAACCGGGTGATTTGCTTCATATTTCGCATACAGATCCGGCCGCCGTTCTTTTGTCCGGCTGATCGACTGTTCCAGTCTCCATGCCTCTATATTCTTATGATGACCGGAAAGCAGCACATCCGGAACCTTCTTCCCCATGAATTCTACCGGTCTAGTATATTGTGGATATTCTAACAGATCGTCATGAAAGGATTCGATCTCCGCACTGTCATCATTGTTCAATACCCCAGGAACCAGTCTGGATACAGTATCAATAATCGCCATTGCCGGAAGCTCACCGCCGGTTAAGACAAAATCACCGATCGATACATAATCCGTTACGATCAGCTCCAGCACACGTTCATCGATACCCTCATAATGTCCGCATAAAAGCACCAGATCATCTTCAACGGCAAATTCTTCTGCCACCTTCTGTGTAAATGTCCGTCCCTGCGGTGTCATATATACAACCTTTAATTTCTTTCCTGTCTTTTCACACAAATACTGATAGGCATTATAAACCGGCTCTGCCTGCATCACCATTCCGGCTCCACCGCCATACGGATAATCGTCTACATGCTTATGCTTATCCTTTGTAAAATCCCTGATATTCACTGCTTCAATATGGATCAGCCCTGCTTCCATCGCCCGGCCGGTAATACTGGTTCTAAGCCCGTCCATGATCATATCGGGGAATAATGTAAGAACATAAAAATTCATCATTCTCTCCATTCGTTCTAATCTTCTGCGATTTTCAGAAGATGTACCTTTACCGTTTTATTTACCGTATCAATATCTGTTACCCATTCCTTTACAACCGGAACATAGATATCGTCCTGCCCTTTTTTCTTTATAACAAAGATATGATTCGCCGGTGTCTCCAGTACATCATCGATCACACCGATCTCTGTGTCATTCTGATCGTATACCTTTGATCCGATCACATCACAGATAAAGAACTCACCATCCTCTAAGGCTACGGCATCCTCTCTGTTTACAAGAATATCATACTGTCTTAAAGCTTCTACATCATTTATACTATCATACCCTGCAAACTTCAAAACTACCATGTTTTTTAAAAATTTACAGGATGTACATTCAGTTTCAATCTCTTTGCTGCCTGATACCAGAAAACATTTTTTCAGGCTTTTAAATCGATTCAGGTCATCCGTTGTCGGATATACTTTTACCTCTCCCTTGATACCATGCGGTGCTGTGATCACACCCACTCTCAGTCTGTCTTCCAAAATTATATCTTTCCTCCACTATAACGAAAAATGGGGGAGTTATGATAACTCCCCCAAAAGATCTTTGTACTACTTAATATCTACAATTACCTTTTTGTCACCCTTTGAAGCAGCTGCTTTTACAACTGTACGGATGGATTTGGCAATTCTGCCTTGTTTTCCGATAACCTTGCCCATATCCTCTGGTGCAACAGTCAGTTCAACTTTAATTATATCGTCTTTCTCTGTCTCAGTAACAGATATTTGCTCTGGATGATCTACTAGGGATTTTGCAATGATTTCAACTAAATCTTTCATTTAAACACCTCCCTGGTGATATTATTTTTCAATACCTGCCTGCTTGAATAACTTAGCAACAGTCTCAGTTGGCTGAGCACCTGTCTGAAGCCACTTCTTAGCTGCTTCTTCATCGATCTTTACTACGCTTGGCTCCTGGTTAGGATCATATGTTCCGATCTCCTCGATGAATCTACCATCTCTTGGGGATCTTGAATCTGCAACGATTACTCTGTAAAAAGGATGCTTCTTATAACCCATTCTTCTTAATCTGATTTTTACTGCCATTTTGTTTGTTCCTCCTGAAATAAAATATAAAATATAAAAATTTATTTAAATCCAAACGGAAGCTTGAATCCACCGTGGCGTTTCTTGCCACCCATCATACCGGACATCTGCTTCATCATTTTCTTGGATTGTTCAAACTGCTTTAAGAAACGGTTGACTTCCGCGATCTGAACGCCCGCGCCGTCTGCAATACGTTTCTTTCTGGATGGTGAGATCGGATCCTTCAGACATCTCTCATTCGGTGTCATGGACTGAATGATCGCCTTCGGCTTCTTGCCTGCATCTTCATCGATCTGTACATTCTTCATCTGACTGGACATTCCAGGCATCATGGAGAGCAGGTCTCCGATTCCACCCATCTTCTCAAGCTGATCCATCTGTTCCATAAAATCATTGAAATCAAAGGATGCTTTCCGGAACTTCTGTTCCATCTCTTTCGCTTTCTCATCATCGATCGCATTCTGTGCTTTCTCGATCAGCGATTCCACATCACCCATTCCAAGGATCCGGCTCGCCATACGGCTCGGATAAAATGGTTCCAGATCTGTCAGCTTCTCGCCCATTCCTGCATACAGGATTGGCTTTCCGGTAACAGCCTTAATGGAAAGTGCCGCACCGCCTCTGGTGTCACCATCTAATTTCGTTAAGATCACACCATCTATACCAATCTTATCGTTAAATGTTGTTGCAACATTGACAGCATCCTGTCCTGTCATCGCATCAACGGTAAGAACTGTATATGTAACATTGATATTTTCCTTGAGCTCCGCAAGCTCATCCATCATATCTTCATCTACATGAAGTCGTCCGGCCGTATCGATAAATACCAGATTCATATGATTCTTTTCTGCATGCAGGATCGCAGCCTTGGCAATATCAAGCGGCTTATGATTCTCTCCCATCGTAAAGACAGGCACGCCAACCTTTTCACCATTGATCTGCAGCTGCTTGATCGCAGCCGGTCTGTATACATCACAGGCAACTAACAATGGTTTCTTGCCTTTATTCTTAAACTGATATGCAAGCTTTGCAGCCGTTGTTGTCTTACCGGCACCCTGAAGACCGCACATCATAATGACTGTAATCTCATTTGACGGAAGTAATTTCAGTTCTGTTACATCAGAACCCATCAGCTTATCCATCTCTTCTTTTACAATCTTAATGACCATGTGTCCGGGATTCAAACCCTTAAGGACTTCTTCACCAACAGCTCTGTCACTTACAGCTTTGATAAATGATTTAACAACCTTGAAGTTTACATCGGCTTCCAGTAAAGCACGCTTTACTTCTTTCATTGCCTCTTTTACATCATCTTCTGTAAGAACCCCCTTGCTTCTCAGTTTCTTGAAAACATTTTGAAGCTTGTCAGATAAACTGTCAAAAGCCATGAATATCTCCCTTCGTTCCTAACACTCATCTACTAAAACTCGTCCAGTATCCGATCCGATAACCGGTCGATTGCTTCTATCTTCGAATTCAGCCTGTCATCCCGATTCTCCTCCATCAGTTCCGAAATGCAGTCTTTCATCTTCTCGACCTGCTTTCTCGCTTTCATGAATTTGTCAACAAGCTGTAACTTATCTTCATATTCTTCCAAAATCTTATCGCAGCGCTTGATCATGTCATAGACACCCTGTCTGCTGATCTGATTCATTCTGGCAATCTCGGAATAGGACATATCATTATTGACCACATCTTCATAAATTGCTTTCTGATGCTCCGTCAAAAGCTCTCCATAAAAATCATATAATAAAGACTGTCTGACTATTTTCTCCATACGATCACCGCCTGTAAAGTATTTTCCCTTTACCATGGGTTATTCTATACCATGCCTGCATCGTTGTCAAGTAAAATATCTTGACAAATTAATTTTTATCTGAATATCCTCTGTTTTGCCACTTCCATGTCTGCAAGCATCTGTGCTTTTAATTCTGAAACACCTGAAAATTTCTGCTCTCCGCGAATAAAGGATAACAATTCCACGACCAGCTTCTGTTCATAGATATCCTCATCAAAATCAAAGATATGCGTCTCGATCGTTACCCTGCGATCTGTATTCACCGTCGGATTGTCTCCGATATTCGTGATCCCATAACAGACCCTGCCGTCCTCCAGATGTATCCTTGATGCATAAACACCCGTCACCGGATAGATTTTCCCATGCTTTGGAAGCAGATTTGCCGTCGGAACCTGGATCGTCCTGCCAAGCTCTCTGCCATGCACTACATGACCGGACAGAAAATAAGGTCTGCCAAGGAAGGTTTCTGCTTCTTCCATTTTTCCCTCACTGATCAACATTCTGATATAAGTGGAACTTACAATGACATCATGGATCTTTTTCTTTTCTATCACGATCACCTGATAGCCGTATTCGCCGGCCATCTTCCGCAGAAGCTCTACATTCCCGCGTTTCTTTTTTCCGAATCCGTAATCGGTTCCTACGACTACATATCCGGCATGTAACCTTTTTACAAGGATATCCGTTACGAAAGCTTCCGGTTCCATCGATGCAAATGCATCATCAAACGGATACTCCACCAGTACATCGATTCCCATCTGTTCTGCAAGCATACATTTTTCTTCCGAGGTTATGATGCTTTGAAGCTTATCTACATCAAAGATCGAATTTTTACGAATATCAAAGGTAAATACGACTCCGGTATATCCATCCTTCTGTAAACGAAGCACCTCGTCAAGCAGCAGCTTGTGTCCCTGATGAAAACCGTCAAACTTGCCAAGTGCAACGACGGAACCTTTTTCTGTATTGATCTGTATATCTTTCTGATTAAAATAATGCTGCATTGTCTTCTATCCTATCATCTATCTGTCTCTGCATTCTTCGGGAACATCTTGACCGGCTGGCAGATGCTCTTTTCCTTTTCATATCGGTATATCGCTGCAAAGCTGTCCGTTTCATCATAGACACGGATGCCAGGAACATCTGTAACCGTTTCAGGACTCACAGCTTCCGCAAACTGGGAAAGCTGAAGTTTATTTCCATTTCTTAACAGCTTTCTTGCATATTCATCTGTACCGATATGAAGCTCCGGATACTCCGGCAGCAATAGTTCTTTCTTCATTACATATGAAGCGATCGTTCCCTGATCTCTCGCCTGCTCGATCTCCGCAAGTGTCAGGCTGTCTTCAACCCTGAAGTTTTTCACTTCAGTACGGACCAACTTCTCCATGACTGCTCCGCAGCCAAGCTTTTCTCCGATATCCCGGCATAAGCTTCTGATATACGTTCCCTTGGAACAATGTACGGTAAATGTAACCCTTGGAAGCGACATATCTTCTATCTTTAATTCAAAGATCGTTACCTCTCTCGGGCTCCGCTCAATCTCAATTCCCTGTCTGGCATATTCATAGAGCTTTTTGCCGTTTACCTTGATAGCCGAATACATCGGCGGTATCTGGTCATAAGTACCGATAAAGCTGTTTACAGTTTCTATTACCGATGCTTCGTCCGGGATATCTGCTGTCTCTGTAAGGACTTTTCCTGTTACATCCTCTGTATCTGTTGTCTTTCCGAGCAACATGACACAACGGTATGTCTTCTCCTTATCGATCAGCATTTCGCTTAATTTTGTTGCCTGTCCAAGACACACCAAAAGCACACCTTCCGCCATCGGATCAAGTGTGCCTGTGTGACCGATCTTCTTCTGTTTTAAAATACCACGAAGCTTGGCTACTACATCAAATGATGTATAGCCCTGCTCCTTGTATACATTTAAAAAGCCGTCTAGCATAACTGTTCCTTAATCTCCTCTATCACACCGGCAAGGATCTCTTTGATATCTCCCTTCATGCTGAAACCTGCAGCACGAACATGACCACCGCCGCCATGATTGCAGGATATCCTGCTTACATCAACGATATTATTCGACCGAAGTGAAATCTTGTATTCATCTTCTCCCGTCTGATAGATAAATACCGCCGTTTCCGTTCCCTCTGTGATCCGAAGCTGATCGACAATACCATCCGTATCGATCTTGCCTGCACCACTTTTTCGGAAATCCTCTGTCTCAAGCACTGTGCTGATGATCCTGCCATCTGCATGCTGCTCTGCTTTTGTCAGAGCGATTCCAAGCAGCTTATTTGCGACAAATGTCTTCTTATAGAAGGTTTCATCTATAATAAATGACGGATTTGCACCCTTTTCGATCAGATCACCCGCTATACTCATCGCACTCTTTGTTGTATTGCTGTGTTTGAATACGCCTGTATCATGTACAATTCCCATATAGAGTGCTTCGGCAGCATTCTTATTAATCTTATCCTGTTCCATCAACTTATAAAGTGCTTCTGCCGCGGAACACGCTTCTGCATCCACATAGCATACCTCACCAAATCCCGGATTGGAGATATGATGATCCACACACATTGTGCTCTTCGCACGTTCAAAGATTGGTAGAAAATCTCCCTGTCTTTCCTTATCACCACAATCCACCGCAATACACAGATCATAGACCTGATCTGTAGGTGTATGACTGATCTTATCTGCATCATGTAAAAACAGAAAATCCTTGGAGAATTCCTCCAGATAGATCTGTACCTGCTTATCATAATTGCTGATGATATAATTATATAATCCAACCGTTGAGCCTACACAGTCGCCATCCGGACGTACATGTCCGGTTATAGCGATCGTGTCTGCCTGCTCGATCATGGTAAGAAAATCATTCTTCATTTTCTGTATCATCCTCATCATCTTCGATGTCTTTTACAACATCATCTATCTTTTTGGACATTGTTACACCGTATTCGATCGACTGATCCATGATAAATGTGATCTCAGGTGTATTTCTGAGATTAATGGAATGTGCAAGTTCTCTTCTGATAAATCCCATTGCACTGTTCAGTCCCTCCAGTGTGGAGTTTACGGAATCCTGATCTCCAAGGACACTGATGTATGCCTTGCAATATTTCAGATCCGGTGTTACAACCGCCTCTACTACGGATGTCATCGGATTAATACGGGGATCCTTGATCTCTCTGCTGATGATCCGTGAGAGTTCTCTCTGAACCTCTGCATTAATTCTTGTATTTTTTACACTGTTTTTTCTCATTATTTTCTTGGAACCTCTACCATCTGATATGCTTCAATCTGATCCTCTACCTGAATGTCATTAAAGTTCTCAAGAACAATACCACATTCAAATCCCGACTTAACTTCCTTCACATCATCCTTGAATCTCTTTAAGGAAGCCATCTTGCCTTCGTAGATCAGATTTCCTTCACGGGTTATTCTTACGCTGCAATTCCGGTTGATGATACCATCTAATACATAAGAACCTGCGATCATACCGACACCGGAAGCCTTGTAGGTCTGTCTGATCTCTGCATGACCAATTACCTGTTCTTCAAAGATAGGATCTAACATACCCTTCATTGCAGACTCAATATCTTCAATTGCATTGTAGATGACTCTGTATAAACGAACATCTACACCTTCTGTCTCTGCTGTCTCTTTTGCTCTTGCATCCGGCCGGATATTGAAACCGATTACGATCGCATTGGATGCGGATGCCAGAATGATATCTGACTCGTTGATCGCACCAACACCGGAATGGATACATTTTACTGCAACTTCATCATTTGAAAGCTTTAACAGACTCTGCTTAACAGCCTCTACAGAACCCTGTACATCAGCTTTGATAATGATGTTCAGTTCCTTGACATTACCTGCCTGGATCTGGCTGTACAGATCATCCAGTGACATTCTGGATTTCGTCTCAGCAAGCATCTTCACTCTGCTCTGCGAAATGTATGTCTCGGAAATCTGTCTTGCCTCCTTCTCATTATCAACCGCCATAAAGATCTCACCGGCTGATGGAACTGTATCCAGACCAAGGATCTGCACCGGAGTGGATGGAGTTGCTTCTGTTACACGGACACCCTTTGAATTGTGCATTGCACGAACCTTACCATGGGAAGATCCGACTGCAAGATAATCTCCTACATGAAGTGTACCCTTCTGCACTAACATAGTTGCAACAGGACCACGTCCCTTATCAAGCTCTGCTTCGATTACGATACCACGGGCATTTCTGTTTGGATTTGCCTTTAACTCAAGAACCTCTGCAGTTAACAGGATCATCTCAAGCAGATTATCCAGTCCTTCACCTGTATGTGCGGAAACCGGACAGAAGATCGTTGATCCGCCCCAGTCCTCAGGGATCAGTTCATATTCTGTAAGCTCCTGCTTTACACGCTCGATATTTGCACTTGGTTTATCGATCTTATTGATCGCAACGATGATCTCGATACCGGCTGCCTTTGCATGGTTAATAGCCTCTATCGTCTGTGGCATAACACCATCATCTGCTGCTACAACAAGGATAGCAATATCGGTAGACTGTGCGCCACGCATACGCATAGCTGTGAACGCCTCATGTCCAGGTGTATCTAAGAATGTGATCGTCTGTCCGTTGATCTCTACCACAGATGCACCAATCGCCTGTGTGATACCACCGGCCTCGGCTGATGTTACATTTGTCTTACGGATCGCATCAAGAAGGGATGTTTTACCATGGTCAACGTGACCCATAACGCAGACAACAGGTGGTCTGGAAACCATATCCTTCTCGTCTTCTTCATCCTCTTTTAAGAGCTCCTCGATCACATCAACTTTTTCTTCCTCTTCAGCAATACAATTATATTCCAACGCGATCTCTGCTGCTGCTTCAAAGTCTAACTCAGAGTTCACGTTATACATCTTACCTGCAAGGAAGAGCTTCTTGATCAACGCATTTACAGGCTCTTTGATAATGTCTGCAAGTTCTTTGATCGTTACAACCTCCGGAAGTGTGATCGTACGGATCGTTTCCTTATCCTCTGCCTGCTGCTGTGGCTGCTGTGGCTGATGATGCTTGTTTCTGACATTTTTTGCCAGTCTGCTGATATCTGCCTCAACCTCTTCCGGAGATCTTCTGTTGCCCTTACGAGGCTTATTCTTATCTCTGTTATAATTGTCTCTGTTCTGGCTCTTTAAATCTTTGCCCGGCATCTCTTTTGCTTCAAAATCCTTACGGGTATTTGCTTTTGGACTTCTTCTCTGATTGTTATTATTATCATCCTCGTCATCCTTGCCAAATCCCATCGGAGTATTGTTTCTGTTATTGTTGAACCGGTTGTTTCTGTTATCCGGTCTGTCACCGAACTTCGGCTTGTCAAAGCTGCCCTGACGATCTCCATTGCCGGAAAATCTGCCACGATCCTGACCACCACGGCCATTGTTTGAGAATCTTCCTCTGTCCTGACCATTTCTGTCATTGTTAAATCTCGGTCTGTCAGAATTATTTCTGTCACCGGAATTATTGTATCTTGGTCTGTCATTGTTATTTCTGTCAGTGTTATTTCTGTCAGTGTTGTATCTTGGTCTGTCGGAATTGTTTCTGTCATTACCGTTTCTGTCATTATTATATCTCGGTCTGTCAGAATTATTTCTATCACCATTTGTAAATCTTACACGGTCACCGTTATTTCTGTCGTTGTTATATCTTGGTCTGTCATTTCCCTGCTTGTCGCCAAATCTTGTCTTATCAGAATTCATACGCTCACTATTGTTAAATCTTACTCTCTCATTATTTTGTCTGTCGGAATTATTTCTGTTTCTGTCATCTCTGACAAATCTCGTATGTCCCTCATCTTTACCCTGTTTCGGCTTATTCGCTTCCCCTGTAGCCGGTCGATCATTTCTTACAGCCGTTTTCTTAGGCTCTTCTTTTACAGAAATCTCTTTCTGAACCTTTTCCGGTGCTGTCTTTGCCGCCTTTACGTCCTCCGACTTCTTTTCCGGTACAGGCTTTGCTGCCGGCGCATCTGCTTTCTTTGTACCGGTTCCGCATGCCTTCTTAACGATATTGATCATATTCTCATCAACAGCCGACATATGGCTCTTGATCTCGATACCATTTTTGCCAAGGATTGCTTTGATTTCATTGTTGCTTATATTCAGCTCTTTTGCCAATTCGTGTACTCTCAGTTTCGTCAAAAGTTACACCTCCATATTTTCACTCAAACTCATGTATTTTATGATCTGTTTCGCAAATCCTTCATCTAAGATCGCGATCGACGTCCGGAATTCTTTTCCAACGAATTTTCCCAGACTGTCTTTGTCTCCAAATTCAAAATATGGAATCTCATAAAAATTACATTTTTGATCAAATAGTTTCTTTGTATTATGGGCTGCATCACATGCCACGATCACAGCACATGCGCTTCCGTTTTTTACGGCCTTTTCTACTGAAAAGTTTCCGCTTACCAGCCTTCCGGCCTTTGCACATAAGGAAATCATGGAATAAATCTTCTTACTGTTCAATTGCCTCTAACTCCTTATCCAGTTTCTCATAAACCTCTTTTGGAATCTGCATCTTGAATGAGCGTTCCAGAGATTTACTCTTCATAGCTTTTTTCAGGCACTCTGCCTTACGGCATATATATGCCCCCCGTCCATTCATCTTGCCGGTCAGGTCGATCGCAAAATTATTCTCATTATCCTTCACGATACGGATGAGTTCTTTTTTCGGTATCATCTCATTACAACCAAGGCACTGTCTGAGCGGTATCTTCTTTGCCATAACATCACTTCCTATGCTTATATATTTATCTCCGTTCCAATCGGCATGGTACCCGGTCAGAACTTCATTTTATTCTTCGTCTTCTTTTACTTCTTCTGCATCCTGCTGCTCCAGAGATTCTTCATAAGAACCATCAACGATATCGTCAATATTGTCAAATGCTTCTTCCTGCTCCGGCTCTTCGTAGTCATCATTTTCTTCTGAGAAATATCCCATCTCTTCTGCCTGTGACTCACTCTTAATGTCGATCTTATATCCTGTCAGCTTTGCAGCAAGTCTTGCATTCTGACCTTTCTTACCGATTGCAAGTGATAACTGATAATCCGGTACAACGACAAATGCGCTCTTTTCATTCAGATCTACATCAACTGCAATAACCTCTGATGGACTTAATGCATTCTTGATGAAGATTGCCGGATTCTCATCCCAACAAATAATATCGATCTTCTCACCGTTCAGATCTTCTACTACGTTGTTAACACGGCTTCCATTTACACCTACACATGCACCTACCGGATCTACATTCTCATCATGAGAATAAACAGCGATCTTGGAACGGGAACCGGCCTCACGGCAGGAGCTCTTGATCTCTACTGTACCGTCTGCGATCTCGGTTACTTCCTTTTCAAATAAACGCTTTACCAGATCAGGATGTGTTCTGGATACTGTGATCTTAGGTCCTCTGGAGCCTTTCTTTACTTCTGTTACATATAATTTGATACGGTCACCTCTGTTATATACTTCGCCGGGAACCATCTCAGACTCTTTTAATATTGCTTCTGTCTTATCATCCAGACTGACATTGATGTTGTTTCCAACATATCTCTGAACGATACCTGTGATGATATCCTTCTCTTTTGTATAGAAGTGATCGTAGATCGCATCTCTTTCGCTCTCATTAATTGCCTGAACGATTACATTTCTTGCTCTCTGTGCTGCGATTCTTCCGAAATCCTTTGTTGTGATCTCGATGTTGATGATATCTCCGAGATCATATTTGGAATTCATCATCTTAGCTTTTTCCAGAGAAATCTGTGTCGCAGGTCTTTCAACCTCTTCTACAACCTCTTTCTTCGCATATACATGAAACTCACCGGTCTCACGATCCATAACAACATCGATATTCTCATCGGTATCAAAGTCCTTCTTGCAGGCCGCCTTTAAGGATCTTTCGATCGCATCCAGCAGAATATCCTTGCTGATGTTTTTCTCCTTTTCTAATTGATTTAATGCTTCGATAATTTCTGACACTTTTTTATCCTCCCGCTTCTTTTATTAATATACAAATGCAAGTCTTATCATCGATATATCTTTTCTTGCAATCTTCAGTTCTTTCTCATCTTCTGTCAAAATGGTAACTGTTTCTTCATCGTACGCTGTAAGTTCACCTTCAAAATCTTTACAGTTATCGATCTTGGTATATGTCTTGATCTCTACGATCTTGCCAATACTCCGTTTAAAGTCATTTTCCTTCTTTAATGGTCTTGTAAGCCCCGGAGAGCTGACCTCAAGAATATAGGCATCCTTAATGAAGTCATCTGCATCCAGCAGATCACTCATGGCTCTGTTCACGATCTCACAATCTCCGATCGTTATTCCACCTTCTTTATCTGCATAGATCCGCAGATAATAATCACTGCCTTCTTTTACATATTCCACATCAACCAATTCAAGGTTATTTGCTTCAATGATCGGCAGAACCATCTCTGTTGCTTTTGCTTCAATATCTGTTTTCTTCGTAGCAATACCACCTTTCTACAAAAACTAAGAGTGGGCCAAAACCCACTCTTAATAGTTACCATAATCTTACTAAAACAAGATTATAACACGTTATAAGGAAAATGCAAGTATTTTTTATCGCATACCCTTCGCTCTCAGCTCATCTTCCTTCGCATAACGATCCAGAATCTTATTTGCCTTTCGGTCATCGATCATATACTTATTGCTGATTGCCTGTTTGATGATCTCATCCAGTGCCATTTCCCTTAAATAAGCATCCTTGATATTAATGGACGCAATCTCTCGGTATGCTCCCATCTTTCTGGTCAAGGTTCCATACTCATAAGGAATCAGCTTCTCGATCATATTACGGATCTCCTTTGCTACATTTGAACTGTAGCCTCCTGTTGTGACCCCTATCACCAGGTCTTCACGCATAACAATTCCGGGGAACAGGAAGCTGCTGACATCCTTGTTATCTGCTACATTGACCGGAATATTATGTTCGTTACAATACTTTCCGATCTTAGCATTTACATCATCCCTCTTAGTCGCTGCAATTACCATATCTGCCGTATCAAGCGCATCTAATGTCATATTCGACTCATGTACACTGATTCCCGGTACTGTCTTGATCTCATCGCAGATCCTCGGTGCGATAACTGCGATCTTACAGTCAAACTTTATCAGAGAGTTAATCTTTCGAAGTGCGGTCTTTCCTCCGCCAAGTACGATTACTTTTTTGTTTTCCAGATTGATAAACATTGGAAAATATGCCATAGTGAAACCTCCTGTCGCTTCTTTTCTTTTATATTACTTTTCAATAAATTCTTTTTTCATATACCTCATCATTATATACCATGCATAACACTTGTTTCTGTCGTTTAAATCTTCTAAACGATCATTACACCACGCATAACATACATTCTTTCCTGCTTCTGCATTGATAAAGTATTATTGGCATGAAATATGATTTTGTCTCATATAATAAACAGATTATAATTCAGGATTACTAAAATGGCAAATGGAAACAATAACGGAACATTAAAAATCAGGATCATCTCGGAACAGACTGCATATCCGGTAACCGGTGCGGTCGTTTCTGTCGCATCAACCGGAACTCCGGATGAAGTTATAGAGGAACGGCAAACAGACAGCGACGGTATCATCGATGGCATCACCCTTGAAACTCCTCCACTGGAATACAGCATGGAACCATCTGACAACCAGCCATATTCCGAATACAATCTGAAAATCAATGCACCCGGATTTGAACCACGTATCATCTCCGGTGTACAGATGTTTACCGACGAAAAGGGCATTCAGTCAGTTAAGCTGCGTGTTTCTGATACTGACCAATCGAGCTATAACCCAACGGTGATCGGTGCTCATACCCTCTGGGAAGAATATCCGCCAAAGATTGCTGAGGATGAGATAAAACAGTTGCAGAGACAGGCGAGATCGTCTTAAGCCGTGTCGTGATTCCGGAAACCATCGTGGTACATGATGGAGCTCCTTCCGACCCAACTGCAATCGACTACTATGTACCTTACAAAGACTACATAAAGAATGTTGCATCAAATGAAATCTACTCCACATGGCCGGATGCTTCCCTTCGAGCCAACATCCTTGCAATTATGTCCTTCACCTTAAACCGTGTCTATACAGAATGGTATCGCGGAAAGGGATACGATTTTACGATCACATCTTCAACCGCTTACGATCAGAAATGGATCTATAACAAGACTATATATAAAAATATCTCCCGTATCGTTGATGAACAATTTGCCAATTATCTGTCAAGGCCGGGTGTCACCCAACCGATCTTTACACAATACTGTGACGGGAAACGGGTCACCTGTCCAAACTGGATGACCCAATGGGGTTCCAAGTATCTTGCCGATCAGGGACTGTCTGCGATAGAGATCTTACGCTACTACTATGGCGATTCCATTTATATCAACTCTGCCGAAACCATTGCCGGTATTCCATCCTCTTATCCTGGATATGATCTGTCAATTGGCGCAACCGGTGACAAGGTTCGTCAGCTTCAGGAGCAGTTAAATCGTATCGCACAGAATTATCCATCCATACCAACTGTTGCCGCCGATGGCATCTATGGACCTGCCACTGCCGATGCCGTCAGACGCTTTCAACAGATCTTCGACCTGCCCGTTACCGGCATCACCGACTACTCCACCTGGTACAAAGTCTCCCAAATCTACGTTGGCGTCACCAAGATAGCCGAGAATATCTGATTTCCTGACGACAGAGACCCCTGCCATACCCTTTATTACGCAGAACACTTGCGTTCTATTTTTCACGTAACGGTACTAACCTCCTCACCTTCGGTGACTCGTTAAGGACCGACGTGAAAAAAGGTCTGCTCCATAAAGGTATGCAGTGGACTCTGTCTGTCTATAATAAGATATATTCTTCTTCGATACTTGATTCCACAGACAGATCAAAAATGCGTTGTTGCTTTTATATCATGGTATCTTGCTTTCATATCGTAAAAGATCGTATCTGGTTGTTCAGCAATCACTTTACCTTATAATTTAAAATGAGAACTGATATTACTATTATGAAGCAAGCCTGCCTGAGCGTTGGTACTTAGGCTGCGTCTTTTGCAGCCTTATGTACCACTACGTCGAAGGTAGAGCGAAAGCGTCTTGCGGAATAATATGTAATATCAGCTCTCATTTAATCGTCAAAGCATACCTCTTGCTGAACAACCAAATACGATCTTACATTACCGATCAAAGCAAACTACTATCGTATAAAGCAGCAACGTACTTTTGATCGTCCTCGTTAATATGTATCGTGGTCGTCGTAATCGTCGAATTCATCGCGTTCATGATCCATGAACTCACGGCTGGAAACCTTCTTTTTGGTACGTTCATCTTCTACCATATTTGATAACATTTCCTTGACCTCTCTGGACTTCTTGATGTTCTTGATCTCGAAATCTCCCATTGTCTTATCTGCGGAACAGCATTTGATCGTTCCAAGTCCGCACATTCTCTGCCATAATTTACGTTCCAATGAAACATCCATGATGCGATAAAGTCGTACTTCATCTTCTTTCACACTGAAGAACCCCGTACTGATAAATAACCGATCCTCTGATAAGCTGTACTTTGTAAATGTCCATGGTAACCCGAAAAATATACGTTTGCGATCCTTCCATATAATCTCTGCCATTTCAAAACCTCCCATATTTTTATAAATCTGTAAAAATACTAACACACCTCCCGCTAAAGTTCAACAAATGGATTTTCTCATCCGGCTGTTTTCAGATTTCCGATTGCAACCTTTCCTCTTTTCCTGTAAACTAGAGGCAAGAATTTTATCGCAATCCGTTGTTTATTGCAGGGAGGTAAAAGCTTTATATGCTTAATATAGAAATTACTGAAACAAAAAACTTCGTTAAAAAGCTTCTGATGGAACCGGTCTTTGACACATTTTTGCTGGTGGAAGCCTATGTCCGTTCCGACGTTTCTTATACGATCGACGGCAGACTGAATCCATCTTTTTTTGATACGGAAGAACTGGAAGAAATGACCTCAAAGACTTACACGACATGGGGAAATGTCAGGCAGCACATCTTCAATGTCATCAAGGGCAATAAACTCCCATTAAACTTCAAGATCGTGCTGATCTTATCGGACGCGAACATTAACCGGATCATTGAACAGAACCATCTGAATCTCACGGCATCCGACATTGCAAATCTGTCTTTAAACATCTACTTTGACGGAGAAAAGATCTCACTTACAACGATGGCATCCATGAACATTTTCTCCATGGATAAAACACTTGCAAACATCTGGGATGCAAATGTATCTGCTTTTTTTAAACAGAATCAGATCTTTTAACCACCTGTTACAGCATTCATTTCTAAATAAACCATAAAATATTTGTGAATTATTAGCACTCAACGTATTTGAGTGCTAATTTTGTCTTGACTTCTATTTTTTTCTGATTTATGATATCTGTTAGTGATAACACAGAACAGATAGGGCAGATATTTCTCTCATTACACATATATATATTTGCGTATTCCGATTTGTTCTGACAACTGGAATAATATAGAATCTATATAAGGAGATGCATTTTTTATGAAAAAAGGAAGTTTATCAATTAACAGCGAAAACATTTTCCCTGTCATCAAGAAATGGCTGTATTCCGACCATGATATCTTTGTCAGGGAATTAATCTCAAACGGCTGTGATGCTGTAACAAAGTTAAAGAAATTATCTCTGATGGGCGAATTTGACGAACCGGACGAACCTTATCGTATCGATGTGATCGCAAGCCCGGACAACAAGACCTTACAGTTTATTGATAATGGTATCGGTATGACTGCTGAAGAAGTCGAAAAGTATATTAATCAGATCGCATTTTCCGGTGCTGCTGCATTTCTTGAACAGTACAAGGACAAGGCAACAGAGGAACAGATCATCGGTCATTTCGGACTCGGTTTCTACTCCGCATTCATGGTTGCCGATAAGGTAACAATCGAATCCCTTTCCTACAAACAGGACGCAGAACCTGTATATTGGGAATGTGAGAACGGAACGGACTTCTCCATGGATAAAGGCGACAAAGAAACCAGAGGTACCGTTATCACCCTGTATCTGAATGAAGACAGCTATGAATTTGCAAATGAAT
The DNA here is from genome assembly GCF_003480025.1 of Clostridium sp. AM46-21. Taxonomy (NCBI): domain Bacteria; kingdom Bacillati; phylum Bacillota; class Clostridia; order Eubacteriales; family Clostridiaceae; genus Clostridium; species Clostridium sp. AM46-21. Next base: position 76,208 of record NZ_QUIB01000014.1, on the reverse strand, counting down.
ACCGTATCAAAGAAGTAATTGACAAATACTGCTCTTTCATGCCTGTAGAGATCTACTTTACAAATGCAGATGCCCCTGCAAAAGATGAAGAAGAAAAGGCAACCGAAGCTGAAGCATCAGAAGAAGCTACTGCTGAAACCGATGAAACAAAGGATGCTGCCGAAAAGAAAGAAAAAGAAGCACCAAAGCCTTTAAATACTACAACACCTCTCTGGACCAAGCATCCAAATGACTGTACAGACGATGAATACAAAGACTTCTATCATAAAGTATTCCATGATTACAAAGATCCATTGTTCTGGATCCACCTGAACATGGACTATCCATTTAACCTGAAAGGCATTCTGTACTTCCCGAAGATCAATACCCAGTACGATAATCTGGAAGGAACGATCAAGCTGTATAACAACCAGGTATTCGTAGCTGATAACATCAAAGAAGTTATCCCTGAATTCCTGATGCTGTTAAAAGGTACTATCGACTGTCCGGATCTTCCGCTGAACGTATCCAGAAGTGCTCTGCAGAATGATGGATTTGTTAAGAAGATCTCCGATTACATCACAAAGAAGGTTGCCGATAAATTATCCGGTATGTATAAGGTTCACAGAGAAGATTATGAGAAATACTGGGATGATATCAACCCATTTATCAAATTCGGCTGCTTAAAAGATGAGAAATTCTTAGAGAAGATGAAAGATTTCTGTATCTATAAGAATCTGGAAGGCAAATACCTGACTCTGCCGGAATATCTGGAAGCCGGAAAAGAAAAATACGAAAACAAAGTCTTCTATGTTACGGATGAAGTTGCTCAGTCACAGTACATTAACATGTTCAAAGAGGAAGGCATGGATGCCTGATCATGACACAGACGATTGACAGCCCATTTATCACGCTTCTGGAACAGAAAAATGAAAATGTACATTTCTACAGAATCGATGCAGATCTGTCCGATAATTTTGTAGATGAATCATTATCCGAAGAAACAGCAAAGGATTATACCGACAAGCTGACCGAACTCTTCAAGAAAGCACTGGATGTCGAAAATATCACGATCAAGGTAGAAGCATTAAAGAATAAAGACTTATCTTCTATGCTGACCTTATCTGAAGAATCCAGACGTATGCAGGAAATGATGAAAATGTATGGTATGGCCGGTATGGGCATGGATCCTGCCATGTTCGGCGGCAAGGGTGAAACACTGGTATTAAATGCCAACAATAATCTGGTCAAATATGTCCTTGACAACCCAGAGGGCGAGAACACTCCTACCATCTGCTGTCAGTTATATGACTTGGCAGTTCTTGCCAACAGACCATTATCTGCCGATGCCATGACCAAGTTCGTCGCAAGAAGCAACGAGATCTTAAGCATTCTGGCAAAATAATGCCATTCATTTAAAATATAAAACACAGGGATTGCCCCTATACAGACCATAAGCCCCATTATAATATGACATTTAGTGAAGGTTTCGTCGTGAAATGCATATTGCCAGTAAATACGAGCGCTTGTCTGAGCCAACATTTAGTTGGCGAGTTAGCGCAGGAGTATTTACGAATCAGGCATATGCATTGAACAGAAACCGTAACGAGTCATTTATAATGGGGCTTATGGTCTGTATAGGGGCAATCCCTGTGTTTTGTATAATTATGTGAAAGTATTATTTTGCCAGAATCTCAATTCCGTGCTCGGTCATAAGAAGGGTGTATTCCCACTGGGCAGATGGCTTGCCATCATCTGTACGAATCGTCCAGCCATCGTCAGCATCCTGCCATACGTCAGGCACACCTAGATTGATCATTGGCTCGATCGTAAATGTCATGCTTGGAGCAATCACATAATCCTTGCCCGGCTGTCCGATATGGCTGACATACGGATCTTCATGGATATCAAGTCCCACACCATGTCCGCCGATCTCACGGACAACAGAATAGCCCTGCTCTTTGGCAAATGTATTGATCGCATATCCGATATCACCGATCGTTGAATATGGCTTACATACTTCTACTCCAAGATCCAGTGCTTTCTTTGTATCCTCTACCAGCTTCTTCCAGACCGGATCAACATCTCCGATCATGAACATACGGGACGAATCACCAAAATATCCATTATATTTCGTTGTACAGTCAATGTTGACAATATCTCCATTTTTCAGGATTGTTTTCTCATCCGGTATACCATGACAGACAACATCATTAATCGATATACAGACACTCTTCGGATATCCTTCATATCCAAGGCAGGCAGGTATTGCATTGATTGATTTCGTGTATTCATAGATTCTTCGATCAAGCTCACCTGTAGATACTCCTTCTTTTACAAATGGAGTAATGAAATCAAGCACCTCTGTATTTACCTTGGATGCCACGCGGATTCCTTCGATCTGTTCCGGTGAACGCATCATTCTTCTTGTCGGGATCTTATATCCCTTCAGCTTCATTTCTTCCAGTTTGCTGTCGATGTTCAAATGGCAGGATTTGTATTTCTTTCCACTTCCGCACCAGCAGATATCATTTCTTCCTAGTTTCATTTTTCTACCAACCGTTTCTACTTTACGCCATAAATATCATAATAAGCATCAATCGCAGCCTTTAACTTATCATCAATTATGACTTTACCCTTATATTCTTTATTATATAAATGCTCTACAACCTCTGCCATTGTAACAATAGCAGTTGTCTGGATACCATATTCTTCCTGAATCTCTGTCAGTGCACTCTTCTTGCCCTGTCCACGCTCCATACGGTCAACAGAAACGACAAGTCCCATAACATCTACATCTCCCTGTGCCTTAATGATCGGCATAGTTTCCTGGATCGATGTTCCGGCTGTTGTTACATCTTCAATGATAACAACCTTATCACCATCTGAGATCGGGCTTCCGAGTAAGATTCCCTTATCTCCGTGATCCTTGATCTCTTTTCTATTTGAGCAATATTTGATGTCTTCATCATACATTTCTGCAATTGACATGGTAGTTGCTACTGAAAGCGGAATTCCCTTGTATGCAGGTCCAAACAATACATCAAAATCAAGACCAAACGCACTGTTGATTGCTTCCGCATAGAACTCACCCAGTCTCTTTAACTGTGCCCCTGTTCTGTAAAATCCGGTATTTACAAAGAAAGGTGTTTTTCTTCCACTCTTTGTTGTAAAATCTCCAAATTTTAATACATTACAATCGATCATAAATTCAATGAATTCCTGCTTATATGCTTCCATTTTAATAAAACCTCCTGTATTTACAGGGGTTCCGGGGAACCCCTTATTCTCAAAATAGCCTTACTACACACTTACTACACACTTTTGAGCTTACACAGCCTTTTCCATCTTCATCATCTCTGTAAACAGTGTATCCTCTGTCACATGACAATACAAATCCATTGTCATCTGCAAGGAGCCATGTCCGAGAATCTTCTGTAATGTCTTTGGCTGCATTCCGTTCTCAATTGCTCTGGTTGCAAAAGTATGTCTTAAGCAATGTGGTGAAAACATCTCATAGTCAGGATGCTCTTTTCGAATCCGGTTTACAATGGCACCGATTGCCTCCTGCACTATGAACTGTTGTGTAGGTCTGTTGTTTTTCGTAACAAACACCAAGTCCCTGTACTGTTCCTCTGTTTCGATTCCCTTAAAGAGAATCTTCTGTTTTTGAATGCGCTGTCGTTTCAATGCCTCCAACGCCCTCGTGGTTAATGGAATCGTTCGTCTTCCATTCTTGGTCTTTGCATCATGCATCTCAAAAATGTACTTACCATCTTTTTGAAAATAGCACAATGTGTGACGCACATACAGTACCTTCTTGTCAAAATCAATGTCCTTCCACTGAACACCACAAAGCTCTCCAATACGCATTCCGGTTTCTATGGCAAGCACAAACAGATTATAGTAGAAACTACTCTGTGCCTCACCTAAAAACAACTCTGCTTCACTTACTGTCAGTACACGTCTTTCCTTCTTATCTTCCTTGGAAATCACCGTGTTTAATTGCTTTGCAACATTTTTTGTAAGTAAATCAGAGTCGATTGCTTTTTCCAGCATATCCACCAGAATCTTTTTCGTGTTCTTTCTGGCATTATCAGAAACAAGCTCATTGAGTGCATTCTGCATGATAATCAGGTTCAATGATGTCAGCTTACGCCACCCAAGCTCCTTCTGTATCCGCTTATAATGTGTGGCATAGGATTCCCTAGTGGAATTCCTGCAATTCTTCTTACAGGTATTCAGCCAAATCTCATACCACTCATCAAGGGTTACATCCTTGGTGACAACATTCAGTGCCTTCTCATCCTCATACTGTTCCTCACGCATCCTTTTACGAAGTTCATTCAGATTGCTTGCGTATATGGTCTGCGTCTTGCCGAAACGATTCACAAATCGTCCCTGATAAAGTCCATCACTCTTTCTCTGTGTAATGCCTTTACCAAGTTCTTTACCTTTTATGGATTTACCCATATCTGCCTCCTTCCAGCGTGTATATACGTTGAAAGGAACCATCAGTCCACCCAATTGTAGCATATACACACTTAATTTTCAATTAGTTTCATGGTTATTTAATAAATTCATTGTCTTTTTATGAATCAAATTTCCTAGCATCCAATCTGATTCAAAAGCCATTCATCCAGCTTGCCCTTGTGAGCATACAGTCTGTTTCCGATGCGAACCGCGAATACATCAGCATTTTCAGCCAACAACTCACGTGCCTTTGTCTGACCAATCCCCAAATAAGAGCAAAACTCTTTTACAGTCAATAAAGCCTTATCCTTCATTCTTCTACCTCCTCAAAATCCTATTTCTAAGCCAAACACAAATAAATTTCTGTTTTTTCTCCAAAAATACAGAACATTTGTTTGTGTCATGTTATAATGGTTATGCGCATACCATTTCTTTTCAAAAGTAATCGTTTCTTATCAAAAACTATTACTCTCTCACTTATAGGAGATTTAGAAGGGGTTTTGCGGAAGTGTTTTTAAAAAAAGTTGCAAAAAATTTTAAATATGTATATACAAGGCAGGTTTTACGGATAAATGAACATTAGAAAACATCAGGAATTGATGGACTTCTGGGAATATTCTCATAACTTCGACAGCGAAGACGGAGCCTTTTCCATAGATGAGGATATTACCTTTGAGGCATCCCAGCAGGAATTACAAATTGAATTAGAGCATTTTAATGAAATGGATTTGGAACAGGAATTACATCCCATAAAAGATGATAATTTCCAGCCGAAGGATGAGCACCCCAATAAGACCATGTTAAAAAAGGAGCTTCGTGCCATTGCTTTAAAGCGACTGGAGGACGGTGCCCGCACTGTTTCGGATTTTGAGGAAGTGATAAGGGAATGGGACCTATTAGATTCCAACAGAGAACGCAAGGAGCGATATCACGAAATCGGCAGAGAAAACCTAGACAGCAAGAAGGATGTGGCACCACTTGCCATTGTTATCCCGGCTCCCATCAATCATGCTTACTGGCGACAGCTTATGAAAGGGGACTATATAGACATTATCTCTAACTGTCCTTTTGAGATGCACAACTCCCTTTCCGATGAGGACTATTCCAAGATTATTTATGACTTAAAGGACGACCATAAGGAGTTGATATACTTCCTATATCTTAGAGATTTCACTACCAGTCAGCTTGCTGCTTTACGTAATCAGAGCGACAGAAATATCCGTGGTGTCCGCTCTACTATTCTTGGTCAGATTGAGAAAAAGGTTCTTATGATACTGGTGGACAGGCAGGGAGAGGATTTTCCTTCTACCAATGGTAATCTTACCATGGAAGAACTGGACTTCCTATTAAGACATGAAGAAGAGATCCCGGCTACTATGGAAAAACTGGATAAAGAAAAGCTGGCTCTACTAAAGGAAATCGGTGTAGTGGTAAGAAGAATTGCCAGAGAACAGGAAAACCAGGCAAAGGAAGAAACCAAGAAACGCAAGAAAAATAATCGATCGGATCGTAAAAAAAAGTTTAAATATGCATACAGACGTGCTATGATAGTAATAGTTTTTGCACAGAAAGGAATTACTATGAAGAATATCTTTCAGAAATCCAGTTCCAACTGGGTGAAATATGATAAATACGAATGGCGAACAGCCGCAAACGGAAAGTGTTATATTACACCTTCTGCGGATGCCAAGCCATCCATCTACAATCCTATCAAGGATTATGAGAAGCTGGTGCTGACCGCAATTAACATCGGTACTACTGCCATGAACAAGGCAAGTGAAGTTGAATTAAAAGAAGCCATTATGAGCTTTGTATCCGAATACGGTATGCTGGGACTAATGACTGCCCTGCCTACCACACCGGATTTTATTACATATGAGGCAGTCTATCTGCCAAAGAATCATTTTATCAAGGAAGGAAGCATCTCTACAGAGAAGTATCTGTCCTACTTTTTCCCTTTTGACAAGATTGATTTTCGCAAGAAAAGTGTGGAATCAAGTTGGAGTACTGACTGCGTAGAGATGATTGCTTTAATTATGACCATGAAGAATAAGCCGCAGGCTGTTATGATGAGTTTTCAGAATGAATATGCCGAGCCCTATGAATGGCTTGTGGAAGTATTCCGTGACTGGGCATTTACCTTCTTCTCCAGCTTTCTTTATTATCTGGACTACGACAGACTGGATAAGAATGAACGTAACCTATACCGTCAGGGAATGGCTGCTTTCGGCGGTGTGGCACCTACCTACCGCATAGAATTGCGGGAACGCCCTACCATTGTCTGGGACTTCAATTCCTTATTGTTATGTGTACAGATGATGTTTTCCTTTATGCTGACGGATGAAAACTCCACCATGAAGGTATGTAAGCACTGCGGCAAAGCATTTGTTGCCACCAGACCGAATATGGAATTCTGCTCACCACAGTGTAAAAACCAATACAATGTGTATAAAAGCAGAGCCAAAAAGAACGATACACCAACATAGGAGGACTGCGTATATGAATCATTCCAATATTATTATGTACACAACCGAAGACGGTTTGACGAAAATAGAAACTACCTTTGAGGATGATACTGTGTGGCTTTCCATTGACCAAATGGCAGAGCTGTTTCAGCGTGACAAATCAACGATATCACGTCACATCAAAAATATTTTTGAAGAGGGAGAATTACAGCGCATTTCAGTTGTTGCAAATTTTGCAACAACTGCCGCCGACGGAAAAACCTACAATGTCGATTACTACAATCTCGATGTAATCATCTCCGTAGGCTATCGTGTAAAATCCCACCGTGGTACACAGTTCCGTATCTGGGCTATGAGAATATTAAAAGAATACATGAAAAAAGGATTTGCATTAGATGATGACCGCTTAAAAAGACTTGGCGGCGGCAATTACTTTGACGAATTGCTTGCCCGTATCAGAGACATCCGCTCCTCTGAAAAGGTATTTTGGAGAAAAGTTCTGGAAATCTATGCTACCAGCATCGATTACGATCCTAGTGCAGAAAGCTCCATCCTATTCTTTAAGCAGGTGCAGAATAAGATGCACTGGGCAGCACACAAGCACACAGCTGCAGAAGTTATTTACCAGCGTGCCGATGCTGAAAAAGATAATATGGGACTTACCTCATGGGCTAGTGACACCATCCGTCGCCCCGATGTAGAAATTGCAAAAAACTATCTTACCCAGCAGGAATTGGATGCTTTAAACAAGATAGTTACAGCCTATCTCGATATCGCCGAGGTACACGCTCTCAATCAGGAACCAATGTATATGAAGGACTGGCTGGAAACCATTGACGATTACCTGAAAATGACCCGCCGTGATATTCTTACCAGTAGCGGTCACATCAGCCACAAGCAGGCACTTGATAAGGCTCATGCCGAATACACCAAGTACAAGAACCGCTTGGAAAACACCATTTCCCCAGTTGAACAGGACTTTATCAAAAGCATTGGTACATTGGAAGAGATTGCAGATTCCGACAAGAAATAAATACCCAAAAATACTTCAGGCGGGCCTAAACAGCCCGCTTGCAACAAAATCAACTTCTTGGATTTCCTAAATCAAATTTAGCAATCGCTTCATCCAAGATTCCTCTCCATTCAGCCAATCCGCATTCATTAAATTTCTGAATCTCGGAATTAATCACGTCTAACAACATTTCCAGCTTTATTTGGTTCCGGATTAGGCTTTGAATATAACCAATGGTTTATAAAAACAGATTTTTCACTCATCTTATTTCTCATGCTCCTATGTTTTATCTCATCTCGGCACACACCATTTCACCCTTAGAATTTACATCCACATCTATCTCATGTCCACCAAATACATAACCATCATCGTATCCTACAGTATAAGAGCCATTCTGATTCACAAATATATATTTCATTCGACCCTTTAATGCGTCTGCAAATTCTTCCGGTGTAGAAAAATGAATTTCGCATTCATCTTCATATTCTTCCACGCACTCCAATGCAGCATCATACAGATCCTCATCAGATGCAATATACGATCTAAACACCTCATCCTTTGAAGCAATATGCTCTGCAAAATCTCTGGCAACAGTCAAAGGCTTTTTCCAAGTTGCCTTACTGTCCCACTCTACCTCAATATAAATTGTGATGTCATTACCTGCAAAATCATACTTACCTTCAAACAGACCTCCGATTTTTCTAACACTAATTTCCCCAGCACCTCATCCTCTAAGACAATTGGTGCCAGATACTTTTCCTGATTTTTATCAAGCTTTGTTCCGGATGCATTTTCTTCCAAAACCTCTCTGATGTACAGAAATGCAAGTTCTCCGAAGTAACTATACTGTAATCTTCCTGCCACCTTATAAATGACACCCTCTTTAAATCTGTTAAAATATCCGCTGTTTTTCTCCTGTGCATCATGTTCCTCGTTAGGTATAGGCCATGTCATAACCTTTATCTTCTTCACCATACTGGCAGCGTTTATATCATAGATTGCAACAGCAGAACGTGTAATAATATAATACTTGTGACTCTTGTCCCATCTGGACGAGTCACCTTTTCCAACAAGAACGTAATATATGCTCTCCTCACCCTCAAATTTATTATCTTCCTGATAGATTTCATGTATATCCATAGTCGCTCCTCCACAATAATCAAATCTATTTATGCCGTTGTACACCAAAATATATAATAAAACATTTCCTTTGTTTCTATAACCCAAGCATTGTCAAAATCTGTTATAGTACCTGTTAAGGTTTTTATGGGTTCTCCTATTTCAAAGGATACTTTTCGATTCATTCCCTCAATAATTTCATGTAGCCATTTTACAACATCGTCTGTAGCATCTACAAAAACACAGTTTTTATATTCTTCAGCATCACAAGAAAAATCATTCTTTATCTGATAGTCCAAAGCTTTTTGAATAAATTCATCAATGCTTGATGTTTCATTTTTTCCTGCAACTACTATACATAAAGTCTGTTCTGAAACCTCGCAATTAAAGGCAAGATTACCAAATTCTATTCCGAACATTTAATCACTCCAATCCATAAATCACAACACTGCAACATACCCAACCTGTAGTTCCTTACAATAAATCGGAGGCGATATATTTCGAATCGCATAGTGCAGACATATCAAGCGCTAGCGCTTTTGCAACTGCTGTCAGCACAATATCAGTAGCACCGGTATATGTATATCTGTCTTCCGCTAATGACTCATAATACTTTACAAGCTTTCTGTGATGCTTGTCCTTTACAGTGTTCAAATGCCTTAAAAACAAGTCAGTTCTTTCTGCATCAGGAGCATTGTAAACATCTACAATCCCTCCATTTTCTTTACTAAAATCTCCGAAATACCCCTTATCCCTATAATAAAAACCTTTGGAAGAATAACACTTTCCTTCAAAATATAAATTACGGATAATATCCAGACGAATATCTATGTATTTTTCTTCAACCATTTTTGTTTTAATAAAATCCACTTGCTCAGAATCAACATCAAACAAATATGCTAATGAGAGTAAATTAGCCACATCGTCATATGTTAGGTTCCCTTCACAGTACAGAACCTTCTGTTTATCATTTTCTATATATTCCAAAACATCATGCTTTATCTCATCAATTTCATACCCCAATTGATATTTAATCAAAATAACAGATAATAGCTTTAAGCCTATTGCAATATGAAGTCTTGAGGCATTCTCTTGGTTAAGATTATCTTTATATCGATTAATTCTTTTTTCAAGATTTTCTAATTCTTTCTGATAGTATTCCTTTGACTTAAAATCATCTTTTATTCTATTCATAATTTTATCCCTTCATTCCGACTAATAAATTTTTCTTAATACTCTCCCGGACATACTTCTATTCCCAACGAATATTTTACCTCATTCAATAGCTCTTCCTCAGTTAAGTTATACGGAAAAGGCTCTGCATCCTCCATAGCATTATTCATAAGTTCATCATATGTTCCATACTCTATCACAATAAATGGTTTATCCGAAAAACAAACTTCATCCACTCTATAATACTGTCCATTATACTCAAAAGTCGGTCTGACAGAACTGTTTTTCACAGCATCATTTCCTCTTCCGTCAAGAAATGACACCACAAACCGTATTGCGGCTCCGTAAAATCATATTGCAATGATTTCTCCCAATCCTTTGCATTCAAAAGCGTTAAAATATTCTTATCTTCTCCATTTGTTCGGTATGTGCTGCAGCGACACTTCATGCCATGAAATTCTACAATCATTTTTTTACATCCTTACTATTTTTTGTTCAACCATATTACTCAATTTTAGCCTCTACCAAAATATAAAACTTATATTCCTCGTTCTCAATCCACATGGAAGTCTTTGTAATTTGCACATTTAAAGGGCACTGGTCATCAAATACCGTATAACATTTCGTTCCCGAGCCCTGATATACAGCCTCTCCGTAATATTCCTTTTTCATATATGTAAGCTTCAGCTTTAATGCTTTATCAAAAGTAGACCATGCATTCGAATCATTTTTCAGATATGACTCCTTGCACCTTTCTGCTTCCATTACCATATCCGAAAAATTCAACAGCTCGATTTCTGTATTTTTATCTATTTTTAATTTTGTCTTCTTAAAGCCATTTATCACCTTTACCTTTGGAACAGATGGCACTTTTGCTTCTACTTCTGCTTCAAAAGAAACGTTTTCTCCACATTCCTCATTCCAAAACACATTCGCCTGACCGGACCATTTTACCTTAATCAAATCCTGCGTAACATCTAAAATATCAATTTTTCCTGATGTGACATCCTCGTGCTCTAGCACATACAAAGTTCCTGCCTCTTCGCCCTTGTTATTATAAGCCTCATTCCATTCAAAGCTTTTTCCTATTAATTTATTTGGTTCTTTTACTCCGATATGAAAACCATTATTATGATACAATCTAATGGTTCTAAGCTCATAATCCAAATCTTCACCCTCATAGCTTCCGTCTATATCCAGAAACATGATTAATGATTTGTTATCTTCTGACATCTCAAAACCTACATTAGCAGCAGTGATTTTATATTCATAATTATTCAGTTTCAAATACATATCGATCCCTCCCGGCATTGTGTTGCTAAATTTCTAATTTTTCATTTTGAGATAAAATGTACTCCACTGGATTTTTGCAAAACCGATTTGCTCTTGATTTTTTCATAACCCCAATTATCTCTTCCATTCGTGGTGAGTAAATCTTATCTCCCACAAGAAACATTGCACCGATTTCTTGTACATATTCAATCACTGAAATTAAGTTGGTTTTCGTAAGACTTCGCAAATCCAATCGACAGCTTATTTCATCTAATATGTTATCAATGTATATGAACTCTATACACGTTTCATCCGATTTTCCATACTGGATAATGTCTTTTGACCAACTATCCTCCTGTTCAAGAAACTTAAGATTATGCGGTGGTTGAGGTATCCCTTTCCACGAAATCATTTCATCATGACTTAATCTATCAAAATTTAATCTTGCCGGTATAATATTGCATTGAAACTGCCATATCGCCATGTTAAGTCCACCCACTATCATCTATGTTATAAACATTTATCATAATCGTCAATGTATTTATATTCATTATAGTTCCATAGTCCCCACATGCCACTGGCTGTATGTAAATTCTCTTTGTACATATTCGAATTTTCCCTTCGTATATAAGTTTTACCTTGTATGATTCATGAAATAATTATCCAATAGACTTCTAATATAGGATGGTGTCACAGGTACTTCCGAATCAAACGGCGGATATTCCAAATTTATCTTTTTATTATCTGACAAAATACGAATTCTCATGTTACCATTATCATCAACACGTACAAACCAATAAAATATATTTCCTTCATATTCTATTTTTCTTTTCCCTTTCTTTGCAACCATACTCAAAACCACCAATCCTATTGATTTATTCTCTCTTTAATTTCTCCATACCAGCTCATCAACTCTGACACAGGTGATATTCCGCACTTGGTATAGTTGTCATAACGATAGGATGTATCGAATTTATTGGTAGCAACATCAAATTCCAGCTTATATTCATTCGGACATTTTTGCTGATACTTATCGCACAGTTCCACCAGCTTATTAATATCTTTTGTTCCAATTGATAAAAACTCGTCAGAAGCTTCATCATCAGCAAAATTCCCCGCAGATATAACATCCTTTCCTTTCACGAAAATGGCATTAAACATTTTCTGTGATGCATCCTGGTAAATGTAGATATATATTTTATCAACATTTCCGTTTGTATACTCCATGCATAACGAAACAAATTCCGACTGTAAATCTGTAAACGCGTCTTCAAAACCTTTAAGCATAATTTTCCTTTATCCTCCACGTATTTTCTCCAGTTCAAATTTTAAAACACAATCTCTCCAAGGTCCGGATAGTCCTTCTTAAGCACATCCATATTTCTCTTGAACACAGGTAGTTTATCCGGCAGATTACTCTTAAAATAATCCGTAATAACTTGAAGTAGTGAAAGAATTTCCTCTCTTCGGTATGTAGCTTGTGATATAGTTGCTATCGCGTAATAATACCCTTGCACCGGCTCCACTTTATTCTTCCCATCAGAGAACGGGTACCTATTTTCTTCCAATGCTTTCATAATCACATCTACGATATCCTCATCCTCTGAAAAAGGTAACATTCTCTGGTAGTCCTTTAATTTAATTGGTGCATGACTAAAAGAAGCTATCTTCTTACAATACTTCCATACCTTTTCCTTATTGGTGTCGTCTGTATGAGACATAAGAATATAGGTCATAGGCTTTGTAATTATCATTTTTCTCTTGTCATCAAATATACCCTGTGCCTGTAATTCTTTAAATGATAATGTTTCAAATGTATGTATGACCTCTCTCATTTCCTCTATTGTAGGTGCAGTGTCCTTCATGATAAGTACCTCCGTTTCAAACGATTTATAACACCATTAAAGTTTCTATCGCTAATCACTCAACTTCATGTAATCATCTACCGGAATTCCACCCATGCAGATAATTCGTACATCATCCCATCTTTCTTTTAATGATTTTCCTCTATAAATTGTTGCATTCACTAATTCATCTGCTGTTAAAAATTCCGTTCCATTAGGAATATCACACAATCCAGCCCAGTAGGGTTTATCGTACTGTGGAAGGCAACCTATATAGTGTTCTGGTTCACTTATTTCACCAACAAAATAGAAGGATGTTTCATTCATAATTTCGCCTTTTCTCAATTCTGCCAAGAAATAGTTAAAATCTACTGCATTCAAATTATATTCTGTATGGTCCATATACTATATCCTCATAATAAACAACCATCACCGACGGCAACAAAATCAAAACCAAATCAGATGGATAACAAAAATCCGACCACTTTGTACAAAAAAGATTAATTGGCAATTGCAAGCCATTTTCACAGTCATAATATACCAATATCTTGTCCACATTTAATTCACTAAAAAATGTTTCAAAAGCTTCTCTGGTTTTATCTTCATTCTTTCCCCACTGGCAATCTTTAATTAATACTGGAGCACTATGATGAACGATATCGTTTATGTATGCACTCTCTTGAAATATTTCCTTTTCACAAATCCGAATCCATTCCTTCTCTACTTCATCCTTGGATATAACACTTATTGTAGATAGTTCCTGTTCAGATAGTACTGCATATTTTTCATCGCTAAATCTCCAATAATATTTGAAATCTTCAATACTCAAATAATCACCTGCTTTTTCTGCAATTTCTTTAACTCATCAAAGGTATAATCCATATATTTTTTACCGGGTTCCAGAATAGAATTTGTCGTTGCCGGAATCACCTTTAGCAATTCATTCACATCAATGTCTTTCGGAAACGAAACAATATCCCCGTGTTCGTTTTCGTCCTTATGTGCACAGAAGATAAATTCTCCCGCTTCCCAGTCGATAGCAAATGTATTCATACATCCAACCGCATCTAAATCCATTAGTTCCTCATGATTTGCTATAAAATTCTCATATATGAATTCAAATAATGCATCCTTTTCAATTTTAATGATTCTACATTCATTGTCCTTCATCTGTCACACCTCACAACAGTTTTTGAAATCTGCATATTATATCCACTCTCCATAAAACCATATATTCGATTTCGTATAATAGTCTTCATCATTGAGTTCTTCTATATATCCAATCTCAGGCAACTTTGTCATGATTCCTCTTTCTTTCGCAAAGGAACGCTTATCATCCACTCTCGTCCATATCTGATAAGGTCCTTTCCTGTCCCAAAAGGAATTATAATACTCCTCATCATAGAAAATAATAATCTGGGATTCCCGTACATCCGGATAGGTTATAGCTGCTACTACCTTACAAAATGGTAAATCCTTCGGCTTGTTACCGATAATTTCCTCGGTCTTTTCAAGCCATTTCTTACAAAATGCAGTCTTAATCTTACCAGAGGTTTAGGTTTCGAAAGCCATGGTCCGCATGGTACGTGAAAATGCTCGTATGAATCCTCTGTATCTTTGAAGGGCAAATCATTTGCATTTTTAAATGGATCTATTTTATCCATCCATCTTAACAGTCTTTTAAATTTTCTCTGATGTCCTCTGGATTTGCTTCGAATCATATATATTGACATTTTGCTTTCCCTTCTGTATCTTATCTGGCGCCATCCATCCACGAACCATATGCCTGACTTTCAATGTATTTTAAATTCAGCTTTTCATATTCCTCTATGGCATCACACAATCCCCTGTCGTAAGATTTACACAGCATCATTACATTATCATTTTGATAATAATCTGTATTTATGCGTACTTTCTGCCTGGTTTCCTTGGGATTATAATAGATGACATATTTCTTATCGCAATACTCCGGTGCAATGGTTTGACCTTCTGTAAGTATATTTTCCAGCTGTAACTTAATATAATTTCCCATATCAATCCCCCTAAGGCCGTCCCTGCTCCACAATCATCTCTACATTTTCAAACACATCCACAAACACCTGCTTTGCTCTTTCCAAAAGCTTATGACATACCTCCGGTTCCTGAAACAAAAAGCTTACACGCAACTCTATTCTTTTTACATCAGGATATTTTTCTTCATATTGTTTGGAATCTATGTACCAAATATAATTATTGAGTTTCTCCTGCAACAACAATAAATGTCGATTCATATCTGACCAGTCCATTCCATCTGCAAGAAGAAGTATCAAACTTGAAGTTTCCTGTTCATACGCCAAGCCATCTATGGTATCTGTATTTTCAACGTTCAGCTTATTATTGTTATTCTCTAACTCCATATCATCACCTATTCCATTATTTTCCGTATTTCCTCTGCATTTTCTTTCAAATAGCGATATTCACTTTTATCCGCCAAATCCAAATATTTTTCAAGTTCAGCCGAATGAATAATATGCAACACATGAAGTACCACAATCTTTTGGTACTCTGATGCATAAGCATCATCCTTATATTTATCTCTCCACCAAAAATCTATTGCATACTCCTCGGCTTTGTCCGGGTAAATATAAGCTAAGGATTGCAAAGCAAGACGCTGTGTATACTCATTATCAACCTGCAAAAAATCGAATATCAGCTCCCTTATTTCATCCTTACCATTACAATCCTTCAGACTCTCTGCGAATTGCCACTTTGCATTTATGTAATCAGTAGACAACACTTTCTTGCATAATAATTCGTACCACTCAGGATAATCTAATAACATTGCTACAATACGGCTACATTCGTTATCCCTTGCAATCCCAAATAAAATATCATCAAGCATCTGCTTCGAAGCTTCATCACAGGACGTGGTCTTAATTATATCAAATATAACATCACACATATCGTCAAATTCATTTAAGTCAATCTCCCATTCCCCATTGTCGCGACTTTCGCTCCAATCCGGATAGTCTTTATTCGCTCTTTTTATAAATTTGGCAATACACTTATGCAATTTTCTTTCATAATTATCAAACATATCTTACCTACCAATCAATAGCTTTATAACACATACAACTACGCTACTTGTACAACCTACATTTTACCATGTTCAGGAGGTTCATTCCACTTATATTTTCTATATTTTTTATTAAAGGGCGAACTGTAAATTACAACAATTCGCCCACAACATAACAATATAGCAAATATTACGTTTTAATAATTACTACCTTGTTTCTCTACTCTTCTGTACGCTGATACTTCTCGAATCATCTCTTACACCATAGTATTTCTTACGATACTGATATTCAGCCATAAATTCATCATACACAGTCATCTTATAACGGATACTATTCATCTTCTCTCTCGTATATCCCATACGCTGACAGTAAGCATTATATTCTGCTGTATAATCATCTGTAGGCACAGGTAGAAGCGAAGCACGTTCTTCCATAGACAGCTTAGTATAATCAATCGTTTCCGGAAAAACCTCTGTATCTTCTGATACTTTTTCTTCTGTCTCAGGAATTTCAACATCTGCTTCCTCTGATACTACAATAGCCAGTAGCTCGTCTATTGAAGCAGTCTGAATAGCTGCGATCTTAGAATCCTCTACAGTCTCAGAAATCTGCTCTTGTATTGCTTTCTCTGCGTCCTTCACTTCCGCAAATTCCTCATAAGACATAATATCTTCCTTTGCCATCTCCAAAGTCACATCTGCTGTATCTTGGTATTTGATATCTTCCAAATAATCCATATACTCCCACTTCCACTTATGGGTAGAACTGGAAAGCTGGCTTAACACCATATCCCAAAGTTCTACTGCTCTGGCAGCTTTTTCATGATACAGTTCTACTGCCTGCTGTCGCTCAAACTCATCTTTGGTCATAACCGGTGCTGTAAGCTCCCCTTCCATGAATCCGGCTGCATCATTTACATTTATAAACTGTGATTGCAGATAATCCACATAGTCTTTATTCCAGTCCTCTCTTGCAAGCTCTTCACTACAATAATCCTGACAAATACGATTTCTGTCAAATGCCAGTTTTCTTTTCCGCGCAAGAAGCTCTCTCTGCTTCTGCTCCTCCTGTAGCTGTTTCTCCTTCCTTGCAGCCTCTTCTCTGGCAAGTGCCTCTGCTTTTACCCTTGCTACTTCCTCAGCAATGCGACGGGCTTCTTTTTCCGCATTACGCTCTGCCACAACCTTTGCAATTCTTTCTACAAGGTCAGCTTTGCCATAACCTTCTCCCAGCTTATTTCCTCGAATACCCTGCTTCATACCCGACGTGGAAAATGTCACTGTTTTATTCGTAACACGAATCTTCCAGTTATACATAAATTGCAGACATTCAACCATTTGCTCAAAGGAATCCACGAAAGGCAACAGCTTGTCTATGGTATCCCGAATCAATTCTCTGTTAGAAGTGACACCAACACCGTCCTTGGCATTCTGATTCATCAGATTCTTTTCCACCCAGTAGTTGTCCGTGTGCTTCTTAGCAAGCAAATCTACCTGTCCTAAACCCAGTCGGATACACTTCTCCATTACCCACTTTTTTGCATGGAACATCATCTTCCCGGTGCTTTTGTGCTTACAGCCCAGCTTCCATTCACAGGGTTTCTCATGCCACCTGCTCTGCTTTCCGGCATACTTTCTGACAGAATTGATAACCATGTGAACGTGCATATTCTGACTGCCATTGTGACCATCCGGATGAACTGCCACCACTGCCTGATGCCCCGGTGCGAATACCGAAAGCCATTGCTTGCCAAATTCCAACGCCTGCTCTATGGTAATGGGATCATTTGGCTCAAAGCTGATGATATAGTGATGCGCCTTTACATCCTTTACGGAATTATTCTTGCCATACAGACGATTGACCTCGATACATTCTGCACCAAAGCTGTCCACATCACAGTTCACACCTACAATCAGATAATTCTCACGCTCTTGTATTCTGCCTTTTTCATCCAACACAGGCTTGTTGGTATATTCATCAAACTGGCAGGTAAGATACTCCACCGCCGAAGAATAAAATCGGTTCTTTACTGAGATATGCTTCAAAATCGCCATTAACCTTCACCATCCTCTCCACTTTTGCGCCTACGCTTCTTTCCACAGGCAACATCCTCCAATGCAGGAAGTATTTTAAATTTCAAATCCAACAGCTCCCTTATGGCTTCCTTCAGTTCATAATAAATGCTGTAAAAATCTCCGCCACCATTTAAGTGCTTTGCTATCTGGTTCAGGTTGGAACCAATCTTGCCCAGCTGCATGGAATACTCCTTCAGCAGACTGGTATCACCATAACAAGGAAGCTTTCTTCCTAATGCACACCGTCTGATATATTCCGAGGTGCTAAGCCCGGTCTTTCTTGCCTTCGCTTCAATCTCTTCCTTATCCTCTGCCGAAATACGCATGGACATCAGAACCATATTCTCTTTCTTTTTATCTGTATTTCTCATAAATTCCTCCATTCCGATACACAAAAAAGCAGGTAAATAAATACCTGCTCCCTCGTACCTACAAAATATAAATTTTTAATTGCTACTCCAATAGAATAATTAAACTGCCGGATACGTCAGAAGATTTTCCCCGATGCAGATTCTGCATCTCCCCCCCCGTGCATAGCCTCGCTCCCCTAAGGTCGCTCACCAATGCGCTCGTTGCACTCACGGATATTTCCTTTAGCAGTCTGTTGCGGCTCGTTATAATTCGCTCGCCGAATATATGGAAATGTGTCATACACCTGTCTTACAGAAATCTGCTAATCACATTTCTCATAAGAAATCCTGCTATAGCCTCCGCATCATTTTCCTTAAGAAATCCTTCTTTCGCTGATGCGTGCCGACCTAAGTCGGCATGGGCTCCGGATACGTCGCATAAGGTAGAGCAAGTTCCGCCCTGTATATACACGGGCAGGAACTTGTTGGGGATTTGACATCCCCAAGCCCTAGCTTTTTCGCCTTATGGACATAAAAATAAAGCCTGCAAGCAGACTTTATTTTTTGCCAAAGGCTTGGCTGGCTTCGTAAGAATTTCGTATCACAGCTTTTCCCATAGAAAAAGAACTGTCTTACAGATAAGGTCATTTCCTCATACAAGGCACCTTTTTGTAAGACAGTCCGTCATACTGTGATTTTTCATTTTCTTACTCATCATCCATATCAAACAGACTTCCAAGCATATCTTTTGTGGCACTATCCATAGCATTGGAAGTATCTGCGGCAAGTTCATTATCGGGAACCGTTGGCTCCGGCACATTAGCTGCTACAGCAGAAGGCATTACATTCGGTACAGCAACTGTCATACCATTAGGAACTGCACCAGACATCGGCAACGTAGCCATAGGAACAACTCCCATATTCATCTGCTGAGCCATTGCTCCCAGAACTCCGGCAAACATATTGTTAGCCATATTCTGTGAGGACTCCTGCACCACCTTGGTAAATTCCTCTGCCATGCTTTTGATTGCCTGCTCCATCCATTCTGTGGTTTCCTTTTCCCGAATGCCCCTTTGCTCACTTTCCATAGCAGAAAACAATGCCTGCTTGATAAGCTCTGTCTGATTCAGATATCCCGGCTGGCTGGATTTTGCCTCCAGCCACGCAAGGATTTTTCTGTCACTTTCACATTTCGGATTCAACCGAAAAGATATTGCATTTCCCATAAAAGCCTCCTATCCCAGATTTTCTGCAAGATAACGGTAGCCGATGGCATTGGCTTTCACATCCGTTACATACTGGATGTTTCTGCCCTGCGCTCTGCCAAAACGCTTCATCACACAGGCGCCACCGCCCACATACACAATATTCTCATGCATTAAATCCACCTTAATCTCCCGAAGCTTCGCTTCCACCTCGTCTGCATACTGCTGTAAGCCCTTCTCAATAAAAGGGATAAAGTCAGCATTTACATTGGACTGCTTTCCACGGATAACATCAACAATGTCATCCTCCGGCATTTCACACTTTAACTTGGGAAGGGCTTCCTTTTTGATACGCTCAATGGTGGTAATCAGTCCAAGCTCATAAGTACAGGCATCCTTATCCATAGGGATTCTGTCACGGACGCTTAATATATCCAAGGTCCAGGAGCCCAAGTCCACACATCTGAGTCTGTCCATATCTCCCATACGGTTCGCAATAGCTGCATAACACTGGGCATAAATCTTTACCTTATCCATGAAGAAAGAATAATGCACTCCCTCAAAGGTAAAAGAAATACGCTCCTTATGCCACAGATAATCACGAAACTCCTTACGCTCCGCACCAAACAAGGTCAGAGGCACACCTGCATATAATTCCACATGAGAAGCCGCTGTCTTACCCTGATACTGCAATTCCTTGGCAATCCCTGCAAGGGTCAGCAGAAAATAGTTCTCATTCTCTGTCTTGGTTGCCTGCTTTCCAAGTCTGCCCTGTCCTACGATATACTTTTTCCCTTTATACTCCAAAAGTCCGTTCTTGGTAAGAGGCTCATAATCCACCGGAACTATAGAAGTCTCCATAAAAGTATGCTCGCCCTTAATGGAACTCCAGCCATGATCCAGTGCAATTTTAACAGGTGCCATAGTTGTTTCAGTCATAAATAAATTTTCTCTCATAAAATCCTCTCTTTCTCCGGCATAATAACCGGTCTGCATAATATTTTTGTTTTGTGTTGCAGTCGCTCCTGCATTAGTGATACTTGTAAACAATCTCTCCATAAATAACCTCCTCCGCAAGCTGTTTTGCCTGCTCTCTTATTTTCCACATTTCCATAGTGGAATGTGCATCCTTTGGCTTATGCTTCACCAGATACTTCTCTACAATCCTATCTAACATCTCATAAGCCTCCTCATTTACTTCCTTTGCCCTAATCAGAAGCTGACCCAGCCTAATATGATGACGATACCTGTCAGGGTGGTTTTCCTTCATATAACAAATCCACAGATGACCGTATTTTCCGATATCGGCGGCTGCTACAACCGAAGCCGTATCGGATTTCGTATCAGTATCATCCATACCGATATTCGGATACAAAATACCATCCACCTCTGTATAAGTACCTCCCAGCTTCTCAAACAATGAAATTTCATTACTCATAATCTTAACTCTCCTTCCATAATCCATTTGAATTTTTGATAATAAAAAAAGCCCACATACCTGCATTTCTACAAGTACATGGACTTATACTTTTATCATCCTCATCTGATGATTCCTATTCGTTTGTACTACACACTTTACTACACACTTTTTATGATAAACTACACACTTTTACGATAAGTTACGATACTTTTGCGATTTCTGTAAAAGTGCTGTAAGCCTTGTAAATACGGCGTTTTTCGAGGTTTGGGAGAGTCTTCAAAACAGGACAGCCAAGAATTCGATAAATTCCTGTTTGTACTGTTCCATTTTTCTTTCATTCCTCCTTGATTTCAGACCATTTATGTACCCTTTAGTTAGGCATTTCGAACTCATTCTAGCACAAATGGTTTCGAAACACAAATGGTTAATTTTTCTGTTCCATTTTGTATCTAATTGTTGTACAATAGCCAAAGGTCTATATTTTTCGACATACCTTTAGAACAATTCCGTCCTATATTACCATATTTACGAAAAAATATATACATTAGAAAGGAAATTTTATCAATATGAAGAAAAAAACAGCACTTTTTCTCTGTCTGATCCTGCTTATTTCCACTATCGGAACAGGATGCAGCAGCAAAAAAGACGCCATCCGATTCGGTGCAGCGGATATCGGCGGTATCTATTATACCTTTGCAAATGCTTATGCCGGTCTGGTCAACAACGATGCCCCTGATTACAGCATTGAAGCAAAGAAGACTGCTGGATCTGCGGCAAATCTACGACTGCTTGCCGACGGTTACATTGATCTCTGTATTGCACAAAATGATATGATTGATGACGCAGTAAATGGAACAGGCACATTTGTGGGGAAATCGATCAGTGGATATTCCGCTATCGCCTCTCTGTATCCGGAAGCCTGCCAGATCATTGTAAAAAAAGATTCAAACATCAAGTCTCTCGATGACCTGACCGGAAAAACCATAAGCATCGGAGCATCCGATTCCGGTACGGAACGAAATGCAAAACAGATCCTTGAGGTTGCCGGTCTGAATAACGATCTGGTCAAAACCACAAACCTTGACTATATCGATGCTGCCGAAAGCCTGGTTTCCGGTGAAATTGATGCTTTCTTTGTTACAGCAGGCATTCAGACCACGGTCATTGAAGAGCTGACAAGAACCTGTGATATCCGTTTGATCGGACTTAACGACAGTTGTAAAAATAAGCTATTGTCTGCTTATTCGTATTACTCCGATTTTATCATTCCCGCAAATACCTATTCCGGTCAGACCGAGGATGTATCAACGGTCTGTGTGCAGGCTGTCATGCTTGCAGATAACGACTTATCGAAGGATACTGTAGAAGATCTTACGAGGCTTCTATTTGAACATGCAAATGATCTGCAATATTCACTTTCGATCGATATGCAGTTAAATGAACAGGCAGCAACAAAGGGCATCACGATCCCATTTCACAAAGGGGCTGCTGCTTACTACAAAGAAAAAGGGATTACCGTTGATGTACGATAATTTCTGAACATAAGAAAGGGTAATTATGAAAATTCAATTAGATATGTATCAGACACTTGCGATTGCCGTCCTTGTGTTGATGCTTGGAACATTTTTGAAAAAAAGGATCTTCTTTCTGGAAAAATTCTGTATACCTTCTCCTGTTATCGGCGGACTCTTATTTGCAATCTTCACCTGTATCTGTTACAGTACGGGATTGGCAGAATTTTCCTTTGATGATACCCTACGGGAAGTCTGTATGGTATTCTTCTTTACCTCTGTAGGTTTTCAGGCAAATCTGAAGGTCTTAAAGAGCGGTGGCAAATCACTGGCGGTCTTTCTGGGGCTTGTTATTGCTCTGATCGTACTTCAAAACCTGCTTGCTGTCGGTATGTCCAGGATCCTTGGACTTGACCCTCTGATCGGTATGTGTACCGGATCAATCCCAATGGTCGGCGGACACGGAACCGCAGGTGCCTTCGGTCCGGTTCTGGAAGACTTTGACATATCCGGTGCAACCACAATCTGTACCGCAGCTGCAACCTTTGGTTTGATCGCCGGAAGTCTGATCGGCGGTCCACTCGGAAAACGACTGATCGAGAAAAAGAATCTGTTAGAAACGGTTGTGCCTGAAGATGACAGCCTTTTGATCGAAGAAGAAAAGAAACATGAACGTCATACAAATATGTATGCAGCCGCTGTTTTTCAATTGATCCTTGCAATAGGACTCGGAACGATATTCTCATGGTTACTGACAAAAACCGGGTTAACTTTTCCAATCTACATCGGTGCTATGATCGCAGCCGCACTGATTCGAAATATCGGTGAATATTCCGGTAAATTCACGATTCATATGGGTGAGATCAACGATCTTGGCGGTATTGCTCTCTCCCTGTTCCTCGGTATTGCAATGATCACATTAAAACTATGGCAGCTTGCATCTCTCGCTCTTCCATTATTTATCCTGCTGACCAGTCAGGTTATTCTGATCTGTCTGTTCACATACTTTGTTGAATTCAACATCATGGGACGTGACTACGATGCTGCTGTTCTGGTTGCCGGAACCTGTGGTTTTGGAATGGGGGCAACACCAAATGCCATGGCAAATATGCAGGCAATCTGTGATAAATATTCGCCATCCGTAAAAGCCTATCTCCTGATTCCGCTTGTTGGCAGTTTATTTGCAGACTTTATCAACAGCCTTGTTATTACATTCTTCATCAACCTGTTATAAAAGGAGGATATTCTCATGTTCGGACATAGAAAAGATAAGAAAAAAGATTATAATCTGACTTACGACAATCTCGCAATCCCTGAAATTCATACGCAGTCAGACTCGGATTCGAATGACGCTGACACTTCGAATCCTGTACATACAGAATCTTCCAAGGAGGAAGCGAACATCTCCTATGATGTCGCCATCCCTGAAGTTCATATCCGGAAGAAAAAATAAAAAACTCCCTACAGTCGATATCACTGTAGGGAGTTTTTTATTTATTCATCACGCTTCATATAGACCTGCTCGAAGGATTCAATATTCACAGGCTTACTATACAGATAGCCCTGAATATGGTTGCATCCCATTTCCTTCAGGTATTCTGCCTGTTCCTTGGTCTCTACTCCTTCCGCTATACATTCCACTCCAAGATCTGTGCACATCTCAACCAGATGTCTTAGAATCGTTCTGCTGGCTATATTCTTGTCTATATTATAAACCATACTCCGATCCAGCTTGATCACATCAAACTTCATAGAAGAAAGAATCGATACATTGGAATATTTTGTTCCAAAGTCATCCATGGCAATCCTGAAACCTGCAGTATGCAGTTTATTTGCAATTCTGGTAACCATCTCATGTTCCATCTCACCAACAGACTCTGTAATCTCGATCTCGATCATATCCTTTGGAACTCCATAAGATTCAACAATCGCATTGATACGCTCCGGCATATCTTCTTCCAACAGAGATATTCTGGAAAAATTACAGGAGACCGGGATCAGATTATACCCTTCTTTTTTCCAACGTATAAGCATTTTACATACATTTTCAAGCACAAAGAGATCCATATACTTTATATTTCTGCTTTTTTCCAGACGATCGATCACATTTGCGAGGTTATCCGGTTTGGCATATCTCACCAGTGCTTCTGCACCATAACAACGACCATTCGAATAGTCCACCTTCGGCTGTAAATACACAAAGAACATTCCGTCTTTAATGTCTTTTTTTACAAGCTCTCTCGTTAATGTACTCCATTTATAAGAATGTTCATCCTTCTGATCGTACCACTTCTGTTTCTCCATATAGAGCATATCATACGCATGGTTTTCCATCCGCTTGATATCTTTCTCATAATCATCCCATACATATCCGATACATGCCGTAAAATCGCCAATCTTAAGCTGACCTTTCAATGCACGAACCTGATCCAGGAAATCACACTGTGAAATATTCTCACAAATTACAGCAAAATCGTCATCCCCAATCCGATAAATACAGGATTTCGGAAATACCTTATCTAACAGTCTGTAATAATCAATCATCAGATTATCAACAAAGGACTGTCCAAATTCATCAAATATATTACGCACTTCATTGATATCAATAATCACGATACCCACTGATTCCAGATTCTGTCTGCGGTTTATATAATCCATATAGCAGATACGATTATATGCTCCCGTTATACGATCATGCGTCACTTCATAATTTCGTTCTTCTGCAAGCGCCCGGCTGACAATATCATTTCCAATATACAAAGACAAAAGATTCATAAGCTTCAGGTCACCACTGTGAAGCTGCGGATTAAAGATAATGATCCTTCCAATAATCTCAGACTTATTGTCTTTGATCGGAACAGAATACATTGACCATATCCTGTTTTCCAAAAAAAACGAATACAGATCCGATGTTTTGTATGGGTAGTCCGAAATATGATTAATGATCAGTGCACCTTTTTTACTAGATATACTCTGCAGTTCTTTCCGGACAGTTTCTTTATAAAAGATCTCCAGTTTTTTCCCATACGAATTACTATTTGCTGATTTCCATTCATGACATTCATATAACTTATTGGAATCACATTCCACCAGACAAGCATGTTTTGCGCCATAATACTCTCCAAGTGTTTCTAACAGTTTGCTGTAATTTAAGGAATGCTCTACTCCTGTAGAAATCTGTGTAATACTGGATACCAACGCATCCTCAATATCATAACGGTTAGAAAGAACCTGTGTTACTTTATCGGCATCAGAAATATCAACAGCCATCTCCATACGACACTTTCTTCCATGCCAGTTTACAATCCTGTCTTTTAAAACATATTCTTTTCCGTTATTGAGATTCTTATGATGCGAGATAAAACTCTTCTCCGTTGATAACAGCTTATTCGTGCAGAAGCTGCACGGAAGATCCATACCCTGAAGCACCTTATAACAATGCTTGTCAATATAAGAAGTATCATCTTCATCCAGACCAACACCAAGCTTGGCTGCCTTATTCATATATTGCAGCTTATAAGAATTCATCTCCGTTACATATACAACATCTGAGATGTCATCCAACAGATAATCCTCTTCATCCGAATAACTGCTGAACTTGGAATTTAATACCGGTTTAGCCTCATCCATCTTCTCACAGAAAAGCATACAGCGGTCTTTGCCCTGCCGCTTGGAATAATATAACGCCTGATCTGCTTTATAATATAAAGAATCGAATTTTAATGACTTTGATATAGTATCAACTGCAATACCGATTGATGCCGAGTGCTCCGCCTTACATTTAATCGCACGAATTCCTTTATTAAGTGTCTTCGCAACCATGCATGCCGTATCTTCATCGACTATATCCGGAATAAACATAGAAAATTCATCTCCACCGAGACGACCACAAAATCCACCATATGTATTTGCAACACTCTCCAGAACAACTGCTGTGTCACACAACAAATCATCTCCGGCATAATGTCCCAATGCGTCATTTACTAATTTAAAATCATCCAGATCGATCATATAGAGTGCACACAGCGTCTCATCAAATTCCACAAGAAACCTGGATACTTTAGACACAAAGGTGCTATGATTATAAACCCCTGTAAGGGAATCACGTTCCGCACGCAGAATTAATTCCTGACTCTGCAGTTTCTCCTCATGAATCGAATACAACTTACCTACAATCTTTTTTACCACACCGTTTGTATCAGCAACACTGACAAGCATTGCACGATGCCAGAGATACATACCGTTACCGATAAAATCGACCCTGATTTCAACGGTTTCGGTATCCTTAACAGCTGTCAGTTCAGCCAATACGTCTGATACCTCTTTTTTGTCTTCCGAGTAGATCAACTGACACTGAGCAAGGTTTGCAATAAAATCTTTATCATCAAAAACCGTTACGGTTCTGCCATCCATATATTTAGATATAACCATGCTGTCATCTTCAACCGTATAGGTAAACAAGAGTTCATCACTTCCCTGCGCCACTAACTTCAACATCTCGGTCTGTGCACTCTTTTCCAGTTCTTCTTTCTTTTTATTCGTAATATCTACACAAACAGCGCATATGGAAAAAACGCTTTTTCTTGCTGCAAGGAGCGACAGGCATACCTGCACCCAATAATATGATTCCGGATTATTTTTATTAATAAAGCGATATTCACCAATTGTCATCTTATTTGACAACAAGGTCTCCTTAATCTGTCGTTTCAGTTCTTTCCGATCTTCTTCAAATGCCAGATTGATATATTCATTTCCTTCTGTACCAAGCTGACCTTTTTCCAGATTGAACATCTTATAAAAGCTCTCACTGATATATTCTACTGTAATTTTCTTATTTCCGATATCAAATACTCCGACACCACCCGCCAGATTATTGAGAATGGACTCCAGCATACGGTTCTTATCCGCTAATTCCATATTAAGTTCAGAATTAATATCGGTCAGATTTTCAAGCTGTTTCGACAGCTTCTTGGTATTTGTTATATCTGTAATAAGGATTTCTCCGCACATTTCTCCTTCTTCCGACTGAAATGCCCGCCCAAAACAGAATACATATATAACTTCACCATTTTTCTTTTTTAACCGATGTCCCAGATATGCTTCTCCCCGGCTCGTCATCTTTGTATAGATGATCTGTGTATAATCCTCCCAGTCTTCATCTAGCATAATATCCTTTACATGAAGCTGTAAGCGTTCTACATCTTCCGCAGAGTAACCTAGGATCTGTTCAAATCCCTCATCTACCTTTAGAATCCTCATATCTCTGATACGTGCCTGATATCTGGAATATATAATTTCTTCAAATTGTTTTTCCATAACCAACTAACTGCCTCCCCAATACATCCTGTAAAGCAGATAACCCAATATCTTTTATTTTACACACCCAATTAACTCATTTATATCATCAATCTGATTCTCGATCAGATATTTTTCAATTCCATCTGCAATCTCCACTGTTGCATATGGATTATTGAAGTTTGCTGTACCAACTGCGATTGCCGATGCACCTGCCAGAATCATTTCAAGAGCATCCTCAGTCGTAGCGATACCACCCATGCCTATGATCGGAAGCTTGACAGCATTTGCAACCTGAAACACCATCCGTACTGCGATCGGATGGATCGCAGGACCTGATACACCGGCAGTCTTATTCTTTACAGCAAATGTACGACGCTTAACATCAATCTTCATGCCTGTAAGTGTATTAATAAGTGACAGTGCATCTGCTCCACCTGCTTCCGCAGCTCTTGCCATCTCAGTAATATCTGTAACATTCGGACTGAGCTTCATGATCACCGGCTGCTTTGCAACCTTCTTTACTGCCTGTGTTATATCATAAAGAGCTTCCGGCTTCTGACCAAATGCAATTCCTCCCTCTTTTACATTCGGGCAGGATACATTCATCTCAAGCATATCAATATCTGTATCTGCCAGCCGTTCTACGACATCTATATAATCTTCCTTTGACTTTCCGCATACATTTACGATCACTTTTGTATCATATTTTGCAAGGAACGGAAGATCTCTTTTTATAAAAGTATCAATACCCGGATTTTGAAGTCCGATGGCATTCATCATTCCGCCATATGTCTCTGCAATTCTGGGTGTCGGATTGCCCGGCCACGGAACATTTGCCACACCCTTTGTCGTAACTGCTCCCAGACGGTTCAGATCGACAAATTCCGAATACTCCATACCTGAACCAAATGTACCGGATGCAACTGTAATTGGATTCTTCCATTCTACTCCTGCGATGTTTACCGCCATATTTACTTTACTCATTACAGTTCCACCTCCTCAGCATAAAAGACAGGACCATCTGCACAAATCCTTGCATTGTGTACCTTTGAATGCTCATCCACATTCTTTGTCTGACAGACACAGGCAAGACAGGCGCCTACACCACATGCCATCTTTTCTTCCAATGAAATCTCACAACGGATATTCTGCTCTGCCGCATACTGTTTGATTCCCCGAAGCATCGGAGTCGGGCCACAGGCATATATGATATCACCGGTTACCGCACATGCTTTGATCGCATCTATTACATTTCCCTTTGTTCCATGCATTCCATCTTCGGAAGACAGATACACACTACCATATGGTTCAAATTCTTCATTTAAGAAAAGCTCATCCCGGTATCCAAGTACGATGGACTTCTCACAGTCCAGCTCTTTTGCAAGCTGCAGCATCGGTGGAATTCCGATTCCTCCACCGATCAGAATTGCTTTTCCAGACTCCTTCATAAAGCCATTTCCAAGCGGACCAAGAATATCAACCGTATCTCCTGCCTGTAATTTTGAGAACTCATTTGTTCCCTTTCCAGCGATACGATATACCAGACGAAGCGTACCTGCTTCTTTATCAATTCCACATAAACTGATCGGTCTTGGAAGCATGCGGCTTCCATCCTTTGAATATACAGAAACAAACTGACCTGCAACCGCCTGCGATACAATCTCCCCTGCTTTCAGGATCAGACTATATATATCTGTTGCTATACAGGTCTGGCTCACAACCCCTGCTGTTATCTTTACTTTTCCCATGTATCTATGTCCTCCCGTGATCTCTTCCACATGATCTGTCTCACCGCCACTGTCTCCACACTAAAGTGAACGACAGATCGTTTTTTCTGATAAATCCGATATTTATAATACGCTGTTGATATCTTCAATCATATCAACAACAGCCTGACGGGAAGCATCTGCATAATTTGCTTCGCCAAATGAAGCATATTTCTCCTGCTTGTATGCTGCAATGATCCCTCTGGATGAATTTACGATCGCACCAAGTCCGTCTTCATTGAAATAATGTACCAGATCAGCAGCCTTACCGCCCTGTGCTCCGTAGCCCGGAACAAGAATAAATGACTTCGGCATGATCTTACGAAGTACCTTACCCATCTCTGGATACGTTGCTCCTACAACAGCACCGACACTGCTGTAACCGCTCTCACCGATCGTATCTTTGCCCCATTCATTAACCATAGCGCCAACCAGCTCATATAACGGCTTACCATCGATCAGACGATCCTGGAATTCACCGGATGAAGGATTTGATGTCTTGACCAGTACAAAGATTCCCTTCTTCTCTTCCTTACATACATCTACAAAAGGCTTGATTCCATCGGTACCAAGATATGGATTTACAGTTGCAAAATCTTCACCAAATACGGAATATGTCTTACTTCCGACCGCAACCTTTCCAAGATGTCCGACTGCATATGCTGCAGATGTTGATCCGATATCGCCTCTTTTAATATCTGCGATCACAACCAGATCCTTTGACTTACAATAATCAACCGTCTTCTGGAATACCTTTAAGCCCTCGATACCAAACTGCTCATACATAGCAATCTGCGGCTTAACAGCAGGGATCAGATCATGAACTGCGTCCACAATACCCTTATTGTACTGCCAGATGGCTTCCGCTGCGCCCTCTAAAGTCTCACCATATTCATCAAATGCTGTCTTCTTTATATATTCCGGCACATAGGAAAGCATCGGATCCAGTCCAACAACGATCGGTGCCTTTGTCTCTTTGATTTTTTTTACTAATTTGTCTATCATGTCTTTTCTCCCTTATATATAAAAATTTATTGTTCACAATAATAGCTTCCAAGTATCTTAAATGTCTCTGTCTCATTTATC
Source organism: Clostridium sp. AM46-21 (assembly GCF_003480025.1). Lineage (NCBI taxonomy): Bacteria > Bacillati > Bacillota > Clostridia > Eubacteriales > Clostridiaceae > Clostridium > Clostridium sp. AM46-21. The sequence continues at coordinate 45,104 of NZ_QUIB01000014.1, read as the reverse complement.
AACTGGAATACAAGTGCCTGGATCTCTTTCTGAAGCAGGTTTCCGTTTAACTCGATATAAAACCGATAATTCCATTCTCCTCCACGGAACGGCACCGAATGGATCTCGGTCAGATTCACGCCATAATCGGATATCATCGATAATACACTCGCCAGACTTCCGCTCTTATTCTTGCATACAAATACGATCTTTAACCGGTTATGCTCCGGCAGAACTACCAGTTGTTTCCCGAATGTAACGACCTTCTTCCGGTGTCCCTCGTCCAACACCTCATCACACCTGTAAATATAGAGATCATTCATGGCAAGTGCTTCATGCAGGGAATCCGATACGCCATAGCTGATATCCTCAAATATACCCATTCCGGCATCTGCTTCATCCTTCCGGATCAGCTCCATGACCTGTTCATAATCACTGACCGTATTTACCAGATCTCTGGAATAGCCCTGACATATGTAAAGTTCATGCTTCAGCATGGCAAGCTTCTTTACCTTCGGTTCCTCCGTCACAAACGATACATTCAGACAATTACGAAGTTCTAATGTTCTCCCATACTGATACTTTCTGCTGACCTCCATAATACGCTTGATCAGTGCCGTATATTCTTTCTTGATGCTGTCGTCTACATCCCCGGTCAGCTTCGTTATGATCGCTTCTTCCCGATCCGGCTTATATATAGCATCCTCTGATTCCGCCTTTACCCTTGCGACTTGATCTGCAAGTATCATTCGTTCCTTAAACAGCGACTTGATCTGCTTATCAACCACGTCGATCTGCTTTCTAACTTCCTCTAATGTCATTTCTCCGGCTCCTTTTGGCATAACATATATTCATTAATATATCATTTTTTCAGCATGAAGTAAACCGCTGCACACGGAAATGATCGAAGTCCTGCGTCAGTTTTTCAAAACGGGACAAATAGCAGAGCGACAAATGCTGCAACCAACAGCACTCCCAAAAGTACTCCACAAATGATCTTCCATTTCGTATTCTTAGACAGAATCATACATATTAGAACAATCAACACTCCTGCCATATCGATCCCGACATCGATCATTTTTCCGCTCCTGCCCGGAACCAATAACTGATGCATCTCATCCGAACATGCATATAATAACGAAATTAAGACAGCTATGCTTCTGTTATAAAATCTGCTCTGGCTCATGGATATCTTCACCGTTGCCAGATATGAAAGTAAGAACAGGATCGCATATTCTGTCATATGTGCAGTCTTTCTTATAACAAGCTCCAGAATATCTTGTAGATTCTGCATCTCCTGCGGTGAATCCTGCCGTACCTTTTCCAAGAGATTTGTTATAAACAAACTGATCTTCCCACTCTGTCCGGAGGATTCCTGTCCAGTCTTTCCTGACATATAGAATATAAATATCATCCATATAACAACCGGTATCAGATACAGAAAACGGTCGTTACTGTCCGCTGTATTCTGCTTTCTTTTTCCTGATGAGGATTTACTATTTGCCGATCTGTCTGTATTTTTATTTGCTTTTCTTTTTGTTATTCTTGATCCGCCTGAAGTTTTAGCTTTATTTGCATTTGTGGATTTTGCTTTATTTGTTGAATTATTCTTCTGCATCTCTGTCTAAATCCTTTTCTGATATGTTCATTCGACTCATTCTTTATTCTTTTACCTTACTGTTCTTTCATCTTGCCATTTCTTCTCCCGTGTTTTTCTGAAATAATTTACTCTGGTCAAATTATCCAAAAAATAATATTCAAACATCCCGCATACCTTTATAATAGCTGCTTTTTTTCAGCAGATTTCACATTGTCGAAAGATTGCAGATTTGATAAAATTTCAAAAGAGCGCAACTTGTATTCTATTGTACTACAAAAAGAAGATTTTTGCTCACAAAAACAAAAAATGGGAGGACATTATATGTTTAACAAAAATAAGAGGACGAAGAAATTTTCCGATCTCCTGATTCCAGGCATTATATTGATAATCATCGGTATCGTATTTGCCTTTCAGGGAATCCGGGATTACAGCAAACTGAATGGGGATCTGCTCAATCTGAATACCGCATCTGAAAAGGATCTGGATGCCGGAAAATATGTAGAGATTGATGTTGACTATGCTTTTTATTCTTTCTGTGAGAATGTTGAAACTACAAATTATGTATTCAAAAGAACAACAGACCAGTATTATCTGATAAGTGCACTTAAAGACAACGAATACTACATTGGACTGAATATTGCTGAATCAAAAAAGTCTGAGCTTGAAGCTTTATCCGATCACACCTGGTCTCAGTCAGGTGCAGATCCGGGTACATTACACTACATCGGCAAATTATGCAAATCAGACAGTGAGATTATGGGATATATGAAAAATTATATCTACGATATGTATGAATCTGCCTATGATATCACTCTTACCTCCACAGAAAAAGCTACACTGGATTCTTATATGCTTCCATACTATATTAAGATCATGACAAAAGAGGGATCCCGTACATCTATCATTATCGGTCTTGTAGTTCTCGGTCTTGGTATCCTGCTCATTATATTAGGTATTATCCGTCACAAGAACACTGTATACGGTCCGGATATCCAGCCAGAACCATATACCGGTGCTTATGGCAATCCAACAACTCCTGATATGAACACTAGCATGAATTCAGGCTATGCCGATCCCAATGCACAGGAGCCAACGACTCCATTTTCAGATAACAATACATCTGAAGCAACCACAAGCGGCTTAGATCCTGACACCTTTGATGGCGATGGAACTTCATCTTTTAAATTGAAAGACTAACACAAAATCCGACTGATGGGAAATTCCTGTCAGCCGGATTTTTTATTAGAGTGTATTATATATTTACTTCTTAATTAGTGTTCTGTGCTATTCTGCACGATCATTCATAGAATGATTAACCGAAGTATCTCTTTAAGAGACCTTCAAATGCCTTTCCATGTCTTGCCTCATCCCTTGCCATCTCATGAACAGTATCATGGATTGCATCCAGATTCAGTGCTTTTGCACGTTTTGCAAGATCTGTCTTACCGGCAGTTGCACCATGCTCTGCTTCTACTCTCATCTCAAGGTTCTTCTTTGTTGAATCTGTAACTACTTCACCAAGAAGCTCTGCAAACTTAGCTGCATGCTCTGCTTCTTCATAAGCTGCCTTCTCCCAGTAATTACCAATCTCAGGATAGCCTTCTCTGAATGCTACACGAGCCATTGCAAGGTACATACCAACTTCTGAACATTCGCCCTGGAAGTTTGCTCTTAAATCTTCCATGATATCTTCCGGTGCACCCTGTGCTACACCTACAACATGCTCAGATGCCCATGTCTTATCATCACTCTGTTTGATAAACTTCTCAGCAGGTGCCTTACATACAGGGCACTGTGCAGGAGCTTCTTCTCCTTCATATACATATCCACATACACTACATACAAACTTTGCCATAATTAAAATCTCCTTTGCTTTTTGCTATTATTATTCTTATTGAGAAACGTTATCAATTTCTATGATTCTATTTTACACAATTTTTGATAAATGTCAATAGTTATTAGGAATGATTCTCAATTATTTTTTTATTTAATCAAACTTTGTTCCGGCTATCCTTATTCTGTAAGAAGCTGTTTATCTGTGTTCTCCAAGGAAGAACAATGCCAGTGTTCCCGGACCCGAATGTGCTCCGATCACCGGACCGACATAGGATATCGTGATCCTGTCATTTCCGAATCTCTCTTTAATAATAGAAGCAAGTTTCTCTGCATCTTCTATACAATCACCATGACTGATAAAAATATCCTGATCTTCCGGATGTACCGCCAGCTTCTCCATCCGGTTTGCAAGCTCTGTGATCGCTGCTTTTCTTCCTCTGACCTTACTTACATTGATCAGATGTCCCTCGTCATCCACATGCAGGATCGGCTTGATCGACAGCATTGTGCCAACTGTCGCTGTCACACCGGATACTCGTCCGCCTCTTTTTAAGAAAAACAGATCGTCTACTGTAAACCAGTGACACAGTTTTAATTTTATATCTTCGATATACTGTGCATTTTCTTCCAGACCTTTTCCTTCATCTCTTGCCTGACATGCTTTGTATACCAAAAGTCCCTGTCCCATAGATGCCGCAAGAGTATCAACACTGACCATCTTTCGTTCCGGATACTCCTCCATCAATTCCTGACCGGCCATATACACGGTCTGATAAGTAGAACTAAGCCCGGATGAAAAGCCCAGATATAAGATATCTTTCTTCTGATTAAATAAAGCTTCTATTGCCTCCGATGCCTGCGAGATATTTGCTGCAGAAGTCTTGATATTTGCCCCATTCCTTAATTTGCTATATACTTTCTCAATATCTGCCTGATCATTATGAAAACTTCCCTCGCCCTCAACAATAAAATCAAGCTGTAAGATCTCCAGTTGATATTTCTTCACGATATCATCCGGCAGATCACAGGATGAATCTGTCAATATAACATAATCATTCATTTTAACATCCTCCATTACCATTTTATGGCAAATATGGTTTTTAAAACCACATGATATATTTTACCAAATCGCTATGTAAAGTATACCACACCTTATAAACAGGCACAACAAAAAGGTGCTGACATATAATCTGTTCTGATATATATATCAACACCTTTTCATTAATTCTATGTTTTATTATCTGTATGTTACCATTAAAGACTCTGTAAGTCCTGTACTCTTCTGGTACATAACAACGATCACATCTGAATATTTCTTACTTAATGTAATCTTCTTGGAATAACTGGATTTATTTACATTATAATATTTGCTTCCACCATTATATACGCTGACTGACTTAATGGTCCATCCCTTTTTAGCCTTTACGCTCAGTGTCTTCTTTGATACTTTCTTTGAAGTATAGGTGTAAGTATTCTTTGCAAAGCTTGATGTATAATTCTTGCTTCCAATCTTGATTGAACTTACAGGATTGGTATATTTCTTTACAGTAAATGTAGTTTTCAGCTTAACACCCTTTACTGTACATGTAATAGTTGCCTTACCAGCTTTCTTTCCATAGTCTACACGAATATATCCATCTTTGGCTGATACTTTCATGTTCTTGTTTGAACATTTTAACTTTTTGATCTGAGATGCCTTTGTACATCCCATGATACTGATAACACCGGATGCCTGAGTCACACGTCCCGGCTTATAGGAAACGACTCTGTCACTATACGGGTTAATATACACAGTCTTACTGGTTGCAGCGCTGACATCCTTCATGCTTGTTGCAGGTACTGCTAATAATGTGAATACCATTGCAAGGGCTAAAAATGCAGCTAATAATCTCTTTGTTGCTTTTTTCATTTTTCTACTACCTCCATAAAATCATCTTTTATCCGGCGGCATTCTGACCTCTCATCTGTATGCCCCAAATTTAGTTTTATTTTATACTATTTCCCATTTTTTTACAATAGGTGCAACGTATTTTAATCTTAATTTAACGCACTTTATTCTTCTTTCCCGTACCATTTAAAGAAACGTTTTGCATACTTCTCTGCCTTGTTCCTTGAAAAGTTAAATCCACGGATCGCACCTTTTTCTTTATAGGTATCCCGAATTCCATTAAAATACCATTCCATTCTGTTATACGAGAATCCCTTGATATCCTTATAATTATTATATTTGTTATAATAATCGTCGTATTGGTAGTTATCGTACTCGTAGTAATCATCATCCTGTCCCGTCATATAGTTATCTACAATGAACTCATATACTTCTTCCGCTCCATCTGCACCAAGTGACGTCACATACCGGAAATCCACATCCTTCGGATCCTGATTTTCCAGATTATATCTGGCAACCAGATAAGCCGGACGAAGGAACGATACGATGATATATACAGTAACGATCACAAACATCGAATAACGTACCAGAGGGAAATGGTCAATATAGATTCTGACGATCACTCCTGCAAGTACCACAGCAAGAACAGCCAGTGCTGCAAACACCAGTATTCTCATATAAGTAAGATCATATGCTTTGATATACATTGTCATACGAAGTGCCGAAGATGCGATCATCACGTAGGTACAGGCTGACATAATAGTCAGTACGATATTAAGCACTGTGCTTTTACGAAAGATTGCATGACAGATCAGCACCAGTATCACATTCAGCACCGATACGAACATAAGCTGGAAGAATCCCTGTCTGGCATATTCCGCATAAGTCATATCATCCGGCAGTGACATATTATTTGTAAACAGATATAGGATCTGGATCACTGAAAACAACAGATACACCAGGGTAAGCAGTCCCATTGCCGTGATCGCAATGATCGGTTCATGTGTTCCTTCTTTTGTCTGTCTGTGATATCTGCTTCCAAACGGTGCTGACACAATGATACCATATGTAAATAATAACGCCGCAAATGCAAATACAAGAAACCAGATTGCATCCCATGATAGGAAAATATTTCCAAGTAATGTTTCAACTGCATCTCCAAAGATCTGATCTGCACTGGAAAGCAGGCTGATCATTACGAACAGCAACGGAATCGCAACGACAACACCGATCAGAATATAGACAAATTTCGCACGTTTTCTTGCATTTTCATGTTCTCTGTTATATTGTCTGTAGTCTGAGAAAAAACGGTCAAAACAGGTAAACGGCTCTGCCATCTTCTCGATAACCGTAAGACCATATTCGACAAATCCCATGTTTTTAAGATCATCAAAATACCGGAGAAGCCCTGCACACACAAGGAATAAAATGCAAAGATGATCCAAAACGATCAAAAATGAATCATCGGTCCTGCAAACTGATACCCCAAGCAAAAGGATACCTGCATAATGCGGAATCAGCTTCGTCTGCTTTCCAAAAAGTTTCCCAAAAGATAACGATTCTCCGTCATTTACCGGCAGATTCTTCTCATGGCGCATGATACTGAAACTCATAAACAAAACGGTCATAACTGCCATGAATACAGCACAGATACTTGCATAATTCCGGTACATCAGCACACTGTAGATCATGGCATAACCAAACGCAAAACCGCCAAAAATCTCAAACCGTTCGGGCGATACCCCCGGTCTTGATCTTCTCGGCTTATAATCGTAATTTGACTGCCATCCAAAATTTGGCGGCACATTATTATAGTTTGATTGTCCTCCAAAATTCGGTGGTACATTATTATAGTTTGGCTGTCCTCCAAAGTTTGGTGGCACATTATTATAGTTTGGCTGTCCTCCAAAGTTTGGTGGCACATTATTATAGTTTGGCGGTACATTATTATAATTCGGCTGTTCTCCAAAATTTGGCGGTGTATTATTTATATCCATATTAAGTAACCTCCCATTCCTTCCTGTAACAAAAAATCCTACATCCATAGTTTCATGTTACCTGTTTTTTGTCAAGTGAATATTTGTTAATATACTTATATAGCAAAAACGCCAACTCTCCTGATAACTTTGTAAAATAAAAACTTCCGGATAGGAACCTCTGTTTTACAATACAAGGTCATATCCGGAAGTTTTTCCTTTATATTCTCTTACTGATATTTTAATTTTTCATCTTCAAACTCTTCCAAACGCTGTCTGTATGCTTCCATAATAACGGATTCATACGCAAGAACCGGTTCTTTTATACCAAGTAATTGCATCAGATATTTCACAAACAACGGATTCATAATAAGAAATGGTCCAACTGTATATGTTGCAAAGAAATTCTTTCTCTTCAAACCTTCTTGTTTTATTCCCGGATGAAAACCATCCCCGCGAATCACATCATAGAAATAATCCTTTGAATTATCTCCATAAGAATGACTGAACTGCGCTTTAAAACCAACCAGCTTTATATCTTCATACTGTCCAAATACAAGAGAATGATATCTATGCATCATATCTCTCTTTGCATAGGTATTAAAAATACCAAGTCCTTCTATTCGACTTCCATCTTCATTCTCAATGTACTGTTCAACGATCTCGACTGCATTCCCGGTAAAGAGAAATACTGTTCCAGCCTCGATTTGCTCTTCCAGTTCTTTCTTATATGGTTTCAATGCCTGAATCGCCAATTCCTGCTGATTCTCTGTCATTGCTCCCATATATACAAGGTTTGCCCTGCCCTCTGTAAATGCCGGTTTATCATATAAGCCGGTATAAATAACTGTTGCCTCCGGCATACAGTCTTTTAAATAATTTACGTTCTGTAATTCACCGAAAAGATTGGCAAATTCTCCATATAGAACTTCTATTGTAATATCTGTTCCCATTTGTTATGCCTCTCTTTCCTTCAAATATTGTTTCAGATTATCCCGAAGTACAAGCGCTGTATCATTTTCATGAATATCATGAAGAATGTATACACTGTCTGTTCCATCCAGATTCAGGGATTTATATGCACCTGCTTCATCCGTTGTCTCTTTGATCTTTTCTTCCGGAACCCCGGCCATCATTAAACGGAGCTTATAATCTTTCGTCCGCAGACCACCTATTACGATGTTCGTAATATTCGGCTGATTTAAGAACTCAAAATCCGTATCAAAGATCCATGTCATATTTTCAGATGAATTTTTCCGGTCAAATATATCTTCCAGCAAAAGAATGACCTCTTTATTTCCCGGTTCCTTAGACACATAATCAAATACACAGGAACATGCAATTGGATTCTGTCCTTTTGCCATATTGGTCACTATCGTGATCCCATCCACTGTACTTCTGGAATATCTCGATTCCACAATATTAAGATTCTGGATCGCGTTCCGGATCTGTTCACCTGTCAAACCAAATTCACGAAGAGCGGTAACTGCAGTCAACTCATTGTACAGATTAAATGTACTGTTACTGATCATCGGATACTGTTCCCTGCTCTCATTATGTGTAACTGTTATTACTTTGTTCTCATAATCAACATCTGCCTTATAATCGCCTTCCGGTGACGTATATCCACAGAACTCACAGACAGCTTTTCCAATATGATGATACCGGACATAGTTATATTTTAATTTATGATGACACTTTGGACAGATCCGCATATCATTGATCAGATTAATACATTCCTCCCGGTCAGATGGAAGTCTGTTGATTGAAAAGTATGTTTTTTCATTTTCCGATCCAAGATTTGAACTAATCAGATCATCCGCATTTAAGATCAGATGTGATTCTTTTGGCATATTATTATTGATAAAGTTAAAAATAAACTCCGGGTTTGCATTTCTCTGAATGGAATCACGGAACAGGTTCGTACATACCGCATATGTTGGCTTTACATATGGATAGATCAGCTTTGAACTTCTTTCATCGACTTCAAATACTGCATATTCTTTCTTTGCCTTTCCTGTCAGAGTACTTCCTGCGATCAATGAACTCGCTACTCCAGCATTCACATTAGAACCAGCACGGTTGTTCAAAACGTCATAGCCATTTGCCTCCAAAATATCTATGATCATATTACATACTGTTGTCTTGCCGTTGGTTCCTGTTACTGTTATGATCGTTTTCGGTTTATCTATACATCCCATGAAATCCGGACAAAGCTTGACTGCCAGCTTTCCCGGAAAATAACTTGCGTTCATCTTCAACATTCTCTGCATGGTTCTTGCCAGTTTGCCCATGAACAAAGCAAAAAAGAACCTTACATTCTTTTTATACATCTAGCTACCTCATTTCATATCTGTAAATTATCATTAGTATGTCCATTTAAGCCACATATAATATAACCACTTATTCAAAAATATGTCAATCAATTTGCCTTATTTATTCAGTTTATTTCGCCAACACCCTCTTTTACTTAAAAATGGCATCTGCCGGATCAGGCAGATGCCAACTTGTTTTTTCAATATCGAGGGTTTCTTTTATTCTTCCTCATTCACCTGAGAAAGCTTGGCTGCCTGATCTGCTGCGATCAGACTGTCGATAATCTCATTCAGATCACCGTTTAAGATCTGTTCCAGCTTATACAAGGTGAGTTTGATTCTGTGATCGGTTACACGGCCTTCCGGGAAGTTATAAGTACGAATCTTCTCTGAACGATCTCCGGTTCCGATCTGGCTCTTACGGTCTGCAGCTTCTGCATCATGCTGTTTCTGAAGCTCCATATCATACAGCTTGGAACGGAGCAGCGCAAATGCCTTCGCCTTATTCTGAAGCTGGGACTTCTCGGTCTGGCTGTAAATTACGATACCGGTTGGTATATGTGTCAGACGAACGGCTGAATCTGTTGTATTGACACACTGACCACCATTACCGGATGCTCGCATGACATCGATACGGATATCATTTTCATTGATCTCTACATCAACTTCCTCTGCTTCTGGCATAACTGCAACTGTTACAGTTGAGGTATGGATTCTTCCGCCAGACTCTGTCTTCGGGATTCTCTGTACACGGTGAACTCCACTCTCATATTTCATCTTGGAATATGCACCATCACCTGTGATCATGAATACCGCTTCCTTGAAACCACCGATTCCATTCTCATTCACGCTCATCAGTTCTACTTTCCATTTGAACTGATCAACGTATTTCTGATACATTCTGTAGATCTCATATGCAAATAATGCGGCTTCATCTCCGCCTGCACCTGCACGGATCTCGACGATAACATTCTTGGAATCGTTCGGATCTTTTGGAAGAAGCAGAATCTTTAATTCATTTTCCGTCTTTTCTACTGTTGCCTTTGCTTCATTTAATTCTTCCTTCGCCATTTCACGAAGCTCTTCATCATTTTCTTCTTCAAGCATAAGCAGACTGTCTTCGATCGTCTGTTTTGCATCTTTATATTCTTTGTACTTTTCTACGATAGGAGTCAGTTCACTCTGCTCCTTCATTAATTTGCGGAATTTGTTCTGATCAGATACGATATCCGGATCTGTCAACTGGTTATTTAATGTATCAAGTCTGTCTACTAAATCTTCTAATTTATCAAACATAATAATCCTCCTGCAGCACATGCTCATTTCCTGTTCATGTGTCTGTTAATATATCCAGCCTTTTTTCAGGCTTTTCTTCCAATTACAACCCTGTCATTTTCTGCGAGGTCTTTCACTACGCGTACATCTTCAAAATGCTTATCTACAAGGAGCTGCTGCACATCATGTGCCTGATGATTACCAATTTCAAATAAAATATATCCTTTTTCATTTAAATAACTCTCCGCATTTTCTATAATTGCTCTGTAAAACTTCAATCCGTCCGTATCGCCGTCCAATGCCAGCCTCGGCTCATAATCCCGAACCTCCGGCATCAACCCGTCAATCACTTTGCTCTCTATATATGGTGGGTTGGACAGGATCATATCATATCTTTTATTTATCTTATCAAATAAATCTGATTTTATAACCGTATAATCAGATACTTCTAATCGTTTCGCATTTTTTGTCGTAAGTGCGATCGCGGAATCTGAGATATCACACAGATCTATATGAATATCCTGATTCATAAGTGCTACCGACAATCCGATGCACCCGGAACCACAGCACATATCCAGCACAGACATCTTATCAGAATGTATGTCCTGAATCAAGCGGTTTGCCTGTTCCACCAGGACTTCTGTGTCAAATCTTGGAATCAGTACATCCGGTGCAGTCTCAAAATCATACCCCATAAAGCACTGTATGCCTGTTATATATTGTAACGGAATACGTTTTGACCTTTTATCGATCAACGCTTCATAGGAAGAACGAATCGTTTCGGTAACATCTTCCTGCCGGTTCATAATATATGCCATCTTATCCTGCTTTGATACAAAGAGCCATAATAACTCTGCATCGATATCTGCATCCGGCACATTATGTTCGTTCAGTTTTTCTTTTCCTGCTGTTACAAGCTGATACTGAGTCATACGTCTATTTCCTTTTACATTCACTGGCATCATTTCAACTTCTTAATCTTCGATTTCTCCACGCTTCATAGCGTCCTGATAAGCGCGCCAGTCGATCACCGCTTCTACCGAACGAATTGCCACCTCACACATCTCAAGATCCGGTTCCTTCGTCGTAAGACGCTGTACCCACATACCGGGTACACTTAATATATTCGCAAGCTTTGAGTCACTTCTGCCTGCAAACATGATAAATTCATACGAGATTCCCGCAATAACCGGAACCAGAAGTACACGCGACAGCAATCGCAGCCACATAGACTTCACATTTATAAACATAAATACAATAATGCTTATGATCATAACGACTACCAAAAAACTGGTTCCACAGCGTTTATGGTATCTGGAATGTTTCTTTACATTTTCCGGAGTCAGCGGATCGCCTGCTTCAAAACAGTTGATCGTCTTATGCTCTGCACCATGATACATAAATACACGTTTGATATCCTTCATCAATGATATTAATACTACATATGCAAGAAAGATCACCAACCGAAGCACACCTTCCGCTACCGCTATCAATACATTGCTTTTTGTCACATGCTCAAGCAGTCCTGCAATAAATGCCGGAAGCAGCATGAATAATGCGATCGCAATGGCAAGTGATACAATAACGGTTCCGATCATCATCAGATCATCTCCTGTACTGCTTTCTTTTTTATTGTTTTTACTGCCGTTCTCACCTGAACCGCTTCCATTATTACTTTCTGTATCTGACAACCTGGAATCATCTTTATTTTCACTCTTTCCAGTCGGTTCTTCCTCTTCATAAAAATCGGCTGAATATGTCAGCGTTTTAACTCCAATTACCAGCGACTCAAAGAAATTAACCACTCCACGAAGAATCGGCAATTTCAGGATTTTATATTTTTCACCTATCGGTGTATAGCTTTCTACTTTAACTTCAATTTCCTGATCCGGCTTTCTGACTGCTACTGCGTACTGATCCTCGTATTTCATCATTACGCCTTCGATCACCGCCTGACCACCTATTCTGGCTCTTTTCAAATTCTATACCTCGTAAAATTGTTTCCTAAAACAAAAATAGGCTGAGATTAAAAGCTTTAACCTCAACCTATCATCCTTTTTATTAGTTTGACTGTGAAACACCGTACTTACGGTTGAACATATCAATTCTACCACGAGCCTTAGCTGCCTTCTGCTGGCCTGTATAGAATGAATGACACTTTGAGCAAATTTCTACATGAATTTCTTCTTTTGTAGAACCTGTAACAAATTCGTTTCCGCAGTTACATACAACCTTTGCCTGATAATAATTTGGATGTATTCCTTCTCTCATTTAATCTCACCTCTTTATTATATTATTGATATATGAGAATAGGCCATCAGCCTCACTTCTTCATAAAACACAGCTTTTGTATTCTAACACAAACCGACATAGAAATGCAAGTGTTTTTTTATTTTCTTAATAATGATTTTTTAACATAATAGATAAACTCTTTATTATTCTTGGTTCGGACGAATAATTTCAGTACATCCTCCAGCATATCCTCTGCCTTATTACCGGATAATATCTTGTGAAGTGCGTATACAACTTCCTGTTCTTCCGGTGATAATAACAGATCATCCCGTCTGGTACTGGATTTTGCAATGTCGATTGCAGGGAAGATTCTCTTTTCTGCGAGCTTCCGGTCAAGCACCAGTTCCATATTACCGGTTCCTTTGAATTCCTCGAATACGACATCATCCATCTTGCTTCCTGTCTCAACCAGCGCTGTCGCAAGGATCGTAAGACTTCCACCCTCACGCATATTACGGGCAGCACCAAAGAATTTCTTCGGCATATGTAACGCCGCAGGATCAAGACCACCGGATAAGGTTCTTCCACTTGGTGGAACTGTAAGGTTGTACGCTCTTGCAAGTCTTGTAATACTGTCAAGTAAGATCACGACATCTTTCTTCTGCTCTACCAATCGTTTTGCACGTTCGATCACCATTTCCGATACACGCTTATGATGCTCCGGCAGCTCATCAAATGTCGAATAAATAACTTCTACATTTGGTCCCTCTATGGATTCCCTGATATCCGTTACTTCCTCCGGTCTTTCATCAATCAGAAGCACCAGCAAATGAATCTCACTGTATCTGGTACTGATACATTTTGCGATCTGTTTCAGCAAGGTTGTCTTACCTGTCTTTGGAGGGGAAACGATCATACCACGCTGTCCTTTACCGATCGGTGACAGCAGATCGATCATACGGATCGGAATCGGGCTGTCCTCCCCATCCATATTGATCCGTTCATTCGGGAAAATCGGCGTCAGATCTTCAAATGCTTTTCTTCCTGCAATGCTTGCAGGACTTTCTCCATTGACAGAAGCTACATATAATAATGCGCCAAACTTTTCTCCCTGCGTCTTTACGCGGATATTTCCCATTATGATATCTCCGGTCTTAAGTCCAAATCTACGGATCTGCGCCGGTGATACATAGATATCCTGATCTCCCGGCAGATAATTGGCACTTCTTATAAATCCATATCCTTCCTGCATTACTTCCAGGATTCCATGTGCCATCTTACCGCTGTCAAGCTCCGGTCCATTTGGTTCCTGCTGAGCAGATGATCCTTCCTGCCTGTTCTCAAGCTTCGTCTCCATTCTTACCTCTGCTTTTATCTCTGTATCTGCAGCCGTATTTTTTTCTTCTATAACTGATTTTTCATATGCTGCTTTCTTTTCTGATACTACAGAACTTTCAACAGCTACTTTTTTCTCTTCCATTGCAGACTTTTCAAGAACTGCTTTTTCCATATTCATTTCCAGCTTTGTCATCTCGGCTGCAAGCGGTTTGTTCTCCTGAACATGGTCTTTTCTTCCGTTATTTACAATTGGTGTATTGTTTCCATGATTGGAATTGTTATTTCTGTTATTATACCCCTGTGACCGATAGTCCTGTCTTTTTCCATTTCGGTTGGTCTGTCTTCCGGCAGTATTCCTATGCTGTCTTCTTCCGGATTCTCCTGATCTCTGACCATTTTCTGTCTGGTTTCTATCCACTTTTTTTACAGCATCTTCTTCGGATTTCTCCGGCTGCTCTGTGTGCTCCGTTTTTTCAGTCTGTTCTGCTTTTTCTGGCGGCTCTGCCTTTTTCGGTTTCCGTGTTCTTCCTGTCTTTTTTATTTTTTCAGCATCTTTTTTCTGTGATTTCACGTTCTGCTTTTCTTCCGCATGTCCTGCTTCATCACTATAATTTTTTTCAAGGAATTCGATCAGAGCCGGTTTACGAAGTGCTGATACACCCTTTATCTTATGCTCCTTTACGAATTGCTTCAATTCCTCTAATGATGCATTTTTGAAATCCATCTTTTACTCCTTCCAATTTTATCCGTTTTATTTAATTCACACACATTCTTATTCTTGGGGATTATCCTAATGAATTCTTTTCGAAACAGGTATATCAACTGTATGACTTACCTGTGCATCCTGCTTATCAGATATCCGGATGCCACATGAGCGTTGTATTTAATAGCCTTAGTATAGCATAAAAAAAAGTTTTGTAAATCATTTTCTTTCACCGCAGCATTGCTTCATTGATTTTATGCTTTTCTTGTGATACATTTATTCTTACAAAACATACAAAGGATATTATTATGAATACTGAATCGATCGTCTTATACAAATTAATTATATTATATATGTTGGATCGTGTGGATTTCACACTAACCAATTCCCAGATTTCCGATTTTGTTCTGACAAAGGGATATACGAATTATTTCACGCTTCAGGAAGCCATTAATGGACTGATCGAGTGTGATTTTGTCTATGTATCCACGATCCGGTCTTCTTCTCATTATAAGATCACTGACAAAGGTGAAGAAGCCTTAAGCATGTTTGAAAATCGTATTCCTTATGCGATTAAACAGGACATTCTCGATTATTTTGATAATCAGAAGATCAATCTGAAAAATGAATCCGAGATCTATGCCGATTATGCCTTAAATGACTATGGTGAATACGTCGTTACCTGCGTGATCAAGGATCGGAAAGAAACTCTGGTCGATCTGAAATTTAACGTACCAACAAAAACGCACGCCATCGCTATCTGTGATAACTGGCGTGCGAAAAGTGCCGAAGTATATGACTATCTCGTCAATACTCTCTGGCTGTATTCTGATGATAAGGGCGAAAAACAGTCCTGATCATTTATTCTGATTCTGCGATCCGGTCTTCGATCAATTGCAGGATCTCTTCTTTTCCCTGCTTGGTCTGTGCCGAGAACGGAATTATGATCGTTCCCTCTACCGGCTGGATCTTCTGTCTGATGATCTTCAGATTCTTCTGAATCTGACTTCTCTTGATCTTATCAAGCTTTGTTGCAATAATCACCGGTTCATATCCATTTTTTACGATCCAGTCGTACATGATGCAATCATTCTCTGACGGCTCATGACGGATATCGATCAACAAAAATACAAGCCGTAACTGCTTTGAGGTATGCAGATACCGTTCTACCATCTTACCCCATTTTGCACGGATCTCTACGGATACCTGTGCATAGCCATATCCCGGAAGATCGACAAAATACAGATCATGATTAATATTATAATAATTGATCGTCTGTGTCTTACCCGGCTGTGACGATGTTCTGGCAAGTGACTTCCGGTTTAACAATCCATTGATCAGTGAGGATTTTCCTACATTTGACTTACCGGCAAACGCGATCTCCGGCATCTCTGTCTCTGGAAGTGTACTTGTAATTCCACATACTGTTTCAAGTTCAGCACTCTTAATTATCATTTCTTTTCTCCTTTTGCAAGTGCAAGACTAAGCACCTGTTCCATTGTTTTCACACAGGTAATATCCAGTCCGTCTGTAATCTCTGTACTGATATCATTAAGATCTCTGCGGTTCATCTCAGGGATCAGCACCTTCTTAATACCGATCGTTTTTGCTGCCAGAAGCTTTTCTTTTAAACCACCGATTGGAAGCACACTTCCTCTCAGAGTAATCTCTCCTGTCATCGCAAGATCTCCCCTTACAGACTTATTAAATATTGCGGAATAAATAGCGGTTGCCATCGTGATTCCCGCAGAAGGTCCATCCTTTGGAACTGCTCCTTCCGGAATATGGATGTGGATATCATGCTTTTCAAAATAATCTTCACCTAGTGGCTCTGATTCCTTCATCGTACGAATATACGATAAACCGGTAACAGCAGACTCCTTCATGACATCTCCTAATTTACCGGTAAGCTGTATGCTGCCATTTCCGGGCATAATATTTACTTCTATATTAAGTGTTACACCACCTACCGCTGTCCATGCAAGGCCTCGTACAGAGCCTACTTTATTGGTCAGATCATAGCTGTCATCCATGTACTTCTCTGTTCCGAGAAGCTGCGGTATCATTTCCTTTGTTACTTTTACAGTCTCTACATGTTCTGTAAGTATCATTCTGCACGCTTTTCTGCATATTTTATCGATATTCCGCTCCAGATCACGCACACCTGCTTCTCTGGTGTAATGACGGATGATATATTTGATCGCTGATCCATTGATCTTGAACTGCTTCTTAGTCAGTCCGTTTCTTTCAATCGCTTTATTGACCAGATACAGCTTCGCAATGTTAAACTTCTCATTTTCCGTGTATCCACTGATCTCGATCATTTCCATACGATCAGCTAACGGTCCGGGGATCAGGGATGCATCATTTGCTGTTGCGATAAATAATACCTTGCTCAAATCGATCGGCACTTCAAAATAATGGTCGTAAAATTTATTATTCTGTTCGCTGTCTAAAACCTCTAACAGAGCAGAGGATACATCTCCCTTGTAGTCGCTGCTCACCTTGTCTATCTCATCAAGCAGTACCAGTGGATTCTCAGTCTTTGTCTTTGCGATCGACTGTGCGATCCTGCCCGGCATAGCACCGATATAAGTTCTTCTGTGTCCACGGATCTCTGCTTCATCCCGAACGCCACCAAGCGACATACGGATATATTCTTTTCCTGTCGCAGTAGCAATTGATCTCGCGATCGAGGTCTTACCGGTTCCCGGAGGTCCAACCAGACACAGGATCGGCATGTTGCCTTTTTCATTTAAGATATGAACTGCCAGATAATCTATGATCCGTTCCTTTACTTCTTCCAGACCATAATGATCCCGTTCCAGAATCTTAATTGCCTTTTCCAGATTATCATTCTCTTTTGAAGCTTTGCCCCATGGATAGTCGAGCAACGTCTCAATATAGTTTGTAAGGATGCCGGATTCAGCAGCCATAGGCGGCAAAGCACGAAGTCTGGATATCTCTTTCGTAAGCTTCTCTTTGACTTCTTCCGGAACTGTCAGTTCCTGCAGGCGCTCCATATATTCATCTGCCGCTTTTTCTGTATTATCATCCTCGCCAAGTTCTTTCTTTATGACCTTCATCTGTTCCCGGAGAACATATTCTCTCTGGTGCTTATTTACACAATCCTGTAATTTCTCCTGAATCTCCTGACGGATGGCTAAAATCTCCATCTCTTCATCCATCGTCTGAAGGATCTTCATTACACGTTCTTTCACATCGAGCGTTTCCAGAATCTCCTGCTTCTTCGTATATGGCGCAGGAATGAATTCTGTCACTCCATCGGCAAATTTTGCAAGGTCATCGATCGTAAGCAGTTTTTTATATAACAGCTTATTTGTTCCCATTCCATTTGCAAATGCTTGTCTGAGCTTATCCGTAAGCATACGGATCAATGTTTTTTCCTCTACTTCATCCAGATGGTTTGTTTCTTCTGTATCTATATATTCAAAGTCTGCATTATATGCTCCGTCTTCCTTATAAAATGAAACGATCCTTGCACGTTTTTCTGCTTCAATCAGAATACGGACTGTTTTGTTCGGCATTTTCAGATATTGTTTGATCTTTGCTGTAACACCGATCGGATAAAGATCAGGAACCTTTCCATTCTCCTTTACTTCCTTTGCCGTAACCAGCAGGATGCTGCAATCACCCTTCATCGCATTGGCAACTGCTTCACAGGATTCCTTGCTGATCACATCCAGATGGGAGGAAGTATCCGGCATTATAACAATATTATTCAAAACGATCATCGGCCTGTTCCAGACGATATTATCCATACTTTTATCTCCTTTATATCAAAAAACCGGGATGCATAACATCCCGGCTTTCTGCTTAAGCTATTTCATCACTGTTTTTTACTGAACGCTTCTTCTTTATCTGCTTTTTCTCAGCCGGATTATCAGAATAAGTGATTTCTGGTTGTGCTCCATCCGTTATAACTTCTTTTGTGATCACGCATTTTGCAACTCTGTCATCCGATGGAATCTCATACATAAGATCTAGCGTTGCTTTCTCTATGATAGAACGAAGTCCTCTGGCTCCGGTCTTTCTCTCCATCGCTTCTTCTGCTATAGCGTAAAGCGCATCCTTATCAAATTCCAATTCCACGCCATCTAATTCAAATAATTTCTTATACTGCTTGCAGATTGCACTCTTTGTATCTGTCAGGATTCTTACAAGCGCATCCTTGTTCAACAGATCCAGTGTAACCGTTATCGGCAGACGTCCGACAAATTCAGGAATCAGTCCATATTTTACAAAGTCCTGAGGAGTTACCTGCTTTAACAGCTCTCCGATATCCTGTTCTGTCTTATCAACAACCTCTGCATTGAAGCCGATAGCTTTCTTGCCGATTCTGTTGTCAATGATCTTCTCCAGACCATCAAATGCACCACCGCATATAAATAAAATATTTGATGTATCGATCTGTATAAATTCCTGATGTGGATGCTTTCTGCCACCCTGTGGTGGCACTGATGCAACCGTTCCCTCCACGATCTTTAACAAAGCCTGCTGTACACCTTCACCGGATACATCTCTGGTGATGGATACATTCTCACTCTTCTTCGTGATCTTATCGATCTCATCAATATAGATAATTCCATGCTCTGCACGTTCTACATCATAATCGGCCGCCTGAATCAGCTTCAGCAGAATATTTTCTACATCTTCACCAACATATCCGGCCTCCGTCAATGCAGTTGCATCGGCAATGGCAAACGGAACATTCAAGATCTTCGCAAGTGTCTGTGCCAGATATGTCTTACCGGAACCGGTTGGTCCGACCATGAGAATATTACTCTTTTGAAGCTCTACGTCAAAATCTTTATCTGCCATGATACGCTTATAATGATTGTATACCGCAACAGATAATACCTTTTTTG
Source organism: Clostridium sp. AM46-21 (assembly GCF_003480025.1). Taxonomy (NCBI): domain Bacteria; kingdom Bacillati; phylum Bacillota; class Clostridia; order Eubacteriales; family Clostridiaceae; genus Clostridium; species Clostridium sp. AM46-21. Next base: position 25,073 of record NZ_QUIB01000014.1, on the reverse strand, counting down.
CTTCTTCCTGACCGATTACATACTGATCCAGGAATTCACGGATCTCCTTGGGTTTCAGTAAATTAATGGAATCTTCAGCACCTGTTTCTTCCAGTTCTTCATCAACGATCTCTGCGCATATCTGTACACATTCATCACAAATATAAGCGTTTGGTCCTGCTATAAGTTTTCTGACCTGATCCTGCGTCTTATTGCAGAAGGAACATCTAAGTAGTTTTCTATCTTCACTACGATTTGCCATTCCAATACCTCTTTATACTATCTTTTTGCGATTACACTATCGATCAGACCATATGCACATGCTTCTTCTGCTGACATCCAGTTATCTCTCTCTGTATCAGCAGCAATCGTTTCATATGGCTTTCCGGTATTCTCGCTTAACATTCTATTTAATTTCTCTTTTGTCTTTAAAATATGCTTCGCAGCAATTTCAATCTCTGTAGCCTGACCCTGTGATCCGCCGGATGGCTGATGGATCATGATCTCGGCATTTGGAAGTGCAAATCTCTTACCTTTTGCACCACCTGCAAGCAGGAATGCACCCATACTTGCTGCCATTCCACAGCAGATTGTAGATACATCACATTTGATGTACTGCATTGTATCATAAATCCCAAGTCCTGCTGTTACAGAACCGCCCGGACTGTTGATATACAATGAGATATCCTTGGATGGATCTTCGGACTCCAGGAACAGGAGCTGTGCGATCACTATACTTGCTGATGTATCATTTACTTCTTCTCCCAGAAAGATAATTCTGTCTTTCAGAAGTCTTGAATAAATATCATATGAACGTTCACCACGGCTGGTCTGTTCAATGACATAAGGTACTAAACTCATATTTACACCTCCAAAATATCGCAATCAGAAATTATGGATTAAACTTCCTTTGCGTTATCTACAACAACCTTAACTGCCTTTTTAACAGCAAGATCCTTTTTAATGCTATCCTTTTCTGCATCACCCATGAAGCCTTCGATATCTTCTACATTCATCTGATACTGTTTTGCCATAGCTTCCAGTTCTTCATGTACTTCATCGTCTGATACTTCAATGTTTTCAGCAGCAGCAATTGCTTCCAGAACAAGACGGGATTTGATTCTCTTCTCTGCGTCTGGTTTGATTCTCTCCATTAATGCTTCCTCTGTAATATTGCAGATCTGCATATACTGCTCAAGGTTGATTCCCTGATACTGAAGATTCTGAGCGAACTCATCTTTGATTCTTTCCTGTACATCTGCAACCTGTGCATCTGCAACGTCCATCTTAGCATTCTCGATTACTTTCTCGATCAGCTTGTTTTCTTTCTCGTTCTCAGCATCCTTCTGTTTCTTCTCAGCAGCCTTGCTCTTGATGTCTTCTTTGTATTCATCTAATGTCTCAAAATCTGAAACTTCACTTGCAAATTCATCATCTAATTCCGGTAATTCTACAGCCTTGATCTCTTTGATCTTGCATTTGAATACTGCCGGCTTACCTGCTAAATCTTCTGCCTGATAATCTTCCGGGAATGTAACATTTACTTCTACATCCTCATCGATGTTCTTGCCAACAAGCTGATCTTCAAATGTATCAATGAATGAATGAGAACCAAGAACGAGCTTGTAGTTCTCAGCCTTACCGCCTTCGAAAGGAACACCGTCAACAGATCCTTCGAAGTCAAGTGTAACTTCATCATCCATCTGTGCAGCTCTGTCTGTTACAGGGTTGTATCTTGAGTTCTCTTTCTGAACCTTTAAAAGCTCTGCCATAACTTCATCATCTGTTACTTCTACGTCAGCCTTTTCTACTTCGAGTCCCTTATAATCACCAAGCTCAACTTCAGGCTTAACAGCTACTTCTGCTGTAAAGATAAAATCCTTGCCCTTTTCGATCTGAGTTACATCGATAACCGGTCTTGATACAACATCAACATCTGATGCGCTTACTTCCTTTGGATAATACTCATTAATTAATGAATTAGCTGCCTCTTCATAAAATACTGCAGGTCCATACATCTTCTCAATAAATGCCTGTGGTACATGACCCTTTCTGAAACCAGGTACATTGAATTTACCTTTCTGCTTATTGTAGGCAGTTGTCATTGCCTTACCAAACTCCTCTGCCGGTACTGTGATTGTAAGTTTTGCCATACTGTGTTCCAGATTTTCTACTGCTAAACTCATTTTTTATTTCCTCCTTAAAATTATGCAAATGATGCCTTATGCCATCATCTTTTAATAATATATAAGGCATTATTTAGCATCCATTTATCATTTCGTTTTTATTGTGGGCATAAAAATACCCGCATCAATCATCCGATTATACCATATATACCGGATATATGTCCAGTCCATTTTCCATAATAACGCAGAAAAAGGTTATTGTCTTTTCGACAATAACCCCTTCCTGCTAAGCAAAAGCTATAAGATATCTCTTATTTTACTGCTTATCTGCCTGACATCTGTTCTTCCTGTCTCTTGATCATCTGACGAACCATCTCGCCACCGATTGATCCGCTCTGAGCAGATGTTAAGTCACCATTGTAACCATCCTTGAGGTTTACACCAATTTCCTTAGCAACCTCCATTTTGAACTTGTTCATAGCGTCCTTAGCTTCCGGAACACTCATCTTGCTTGTTCCTGTTGAATTTGAACTTGCCATAATACATTTCCTCCAATACATTTATTTAAGACTTTGTTGTCTTGATTCTATTATGTGTATTATAAGAAAAACTATTATGCCAATTTTTGTATTTTTATAGTTCACAGGCAAAATATCAATCATCAAATTAATATGTCATCGGCTCTTCTTCGCCATTCATAACTCTTAATGCTCCCTGTGCAAGTGCAAGAAGTTCATCCTCACCAGGATATACTGTAAACGGAGCGATAAATCCGGCTCTCTTTTCCAGTTCTGCACATGTATGCTTGGAATATGCGATACCACCTGTTAAGATGATCTGATCTACTTTTCCGCAAAGTACGGTTGACATAGCCCCGATATCCTTTGCTACCTGCTGATGAAATGCGTCCTGAACAAGCTTTGCATGCTCATCACCTTCCTGAACGAGTTTCTCGAGATCTCTTGCATCATTGCTGCCGATATATGCATTGAATCCGCCGTTACCGACAAGTTTCTTTGTAACTTCCTGCTGTGTATATTTTCCTGAAAAGCACATCTTAACAAGATCACCTGATGGAACTCCACCTGCTCTCTCCGGTGAGAATGCGCCTTCACCATCTAATGCATTGTTAACATCAACGATACGTCCGTTTAAGTGAGCACCAACAGATACACCGCCGCCCATGTGTACAACGATCAGGTTCAGATCTTCATATTTCTTACCATGCTCTTTTGCATATCTCTTTGCAACTGCCTTCTGGTTTAATGCATGGAATACACTTCTTCTTGGAAGCTCAGGCACACCGGATAAACGGGAGGATGGCATCAGCTCATCTACAACAACCGGATCTACAATGTAAGATGGAATTCCCAACTCATCGCCAATCTCTCTTGCAAGGATACCACCAAGGTTGGATGCATGCTGACCCTGTTTACCGATCTTTAAATCCTCTAATAATTCATCACTAACAGGATATGTACCGCCCGGAATCGGCTTTAACATACCACCACGACCTACACATACATCTAATGTCTTGATGTCAAAATTTTTCTCTGCAAGAATATCAAGGATAACTTTCTTTCTGAAGTCCTTCTGCTCAACGATAAGGTTGAAGCCCGCAAGTTCCTCTGTTGTGTGTCTTAATGTTTCTTCAAATAATAAATTCTCGTCTTCAAATACACCTATCTTTGTAGATGTTGAACCCGGATTGATAATCAAAATTTTGTATGACATGTTCTTCCTCCAAAATTCTTATATATTTATTCCGTAACCATAACGGTCTGATTACTGCTCATTCTTGATTGCTTCTGCAACAACTGCTGCAAGAGCGATAGAGTTCATCTTTACTTCAAAGCTGTCTGATCTGGATGTCAGGATAACCGGTGCCTTTGTTCCTGTCAGGATACAACCGTTCTTGCTTGCTGTTGTATGTGTCAGGCACTTGTATACAAGGTTTCCGGCGTGGATATCCGGGAATAAGAGGATATCTGCATCACCAACGATCTTACGGTCTTCTGCTCCCTTATGTTTAGCTGCTTCCGGATCGATCGCAAGGTCAAGTGATAATGGTCCGTCAACGATACATCCTGTAATCTCGCCATTCTCGTTCATCTTTGTAAGCTCTGCTGCATCTACAGTTACAGGCATCTTAGGATTTACAACTTCAACTGCCGCAAGCGGAGCAACCTTTGGACATGGAATACCACAAGCATGAACAACTTTTACTGTATTTTCAATAATCGCTTTTTTATCCTCAAGAGATGGATATGTCATGAATGCTACGTCTGAAAGATATAATAATCTGTCAACACCCGGAACCTCAAAAACTGCTACATGTGATAATGGCTTACCGGTTCTTAAACCTACTTCCTTATCCAGAACGCTCTTTAAGAAGTTCTTTGTATCAATGATACCCTTCATATACATATCTGCTTTATTATTATGTACCAGCTCAACAGCCTTATGTGCAGCCTGAATGCTGTCCGGTTCATTTATGATCTCATACTCATCCAGATTCATATCAAGTTCAGCAGCGATCTTTCTGATCTCAGCTTCATCACCGACGAGAATCGCATCTGCAATACCTTTTTCCTTTGCCGCCTTAACGGCTTCCAGAACCGGCTTGTCCTGAGCACATGCTACAGATACTGTCTTCTTGCTGCATTTTGCAACCTTGGCTAATAAATCTTCAAAACTCTTACTCATTCGTTTACACCTCTCGCGATTTTTATTCTTTTTCCCATAACGCATGAACTTATTATGGGTTGCCGCTCTCTTCCGGCAATCTTTATCTGTTATCGTATCACTTTGAAAAAAAAAGGTCAACCCTCTGGATAGTTCAGGCGATCTTCGCCTATATTATAAAGAACCTCTTTTAAGAACTTCTCTGCAAGGTAATTTGCCATGTTCAGATTCATGTCCTGATAATTTCCACATTCTCTCGGATTTGCACCCGGAATCGGATCATGATAATGACGTATAAATTCAAACATTGAAATCATCAGATCTACGATATCCTCTGACTTATAATCACCTGCAAGGATCAGATAAAATCCGGTTCTGCATCCCATCGGTCCAAAATAGATTACTTTGTCCTTATAATCCTCATGATTTCTGAGATAAGTAGCTGCCAGATGCTCAATCGTATGAATCTCCGCCGTATTCATGACCGGTTCAAAATTTGGCTTTGTCATGCGGATATCAAAAGTCGTAAGGACCGCATCTCCAGCCTTATCCTTTCTGGATACATAGATTCCAGGATTTAATAATAAATGATTGATCTGAAAACTTTTAATCTTTTCCATAGTTTTTCAACTACCTCCTGTCTGTATCAATAAATATAATTTCTCAGTTTTTATTTTTAATGCAAGTATTCCTGTCACAATCTATTTTTAACATAACTTTACAAATTCTGTCATAAGTGCAACACTGTTATCGATCGCCATAGCCGCAAAAGACGGATAATCCATTTCTGCACTGTCATCTGCTTTATCTGAAATCGCACGGACAATCAGATATGGAATCTTGTTCAGACTTGCGACATGTCCGATCGATGCTCCCTCCATCTCTGCACAGGTTCCGTCAAATGTCTCAACCAGCCATTTTTTCTTATCTTTCCTTGATATGAACTGATCTCCGCTGACTACACGTCCGGTAAAGATGTTGACGGAAAGCTCTGCCTGCTTTGCTGCGGCAAGAGCAAGCTCCAGCATTTTGACATCTGTCTTGAAAATATTTTCATCATCTTTTAAATCCGGATTGATTCCCGGAGCATATCCAAGAGCAGAGACATCCATGTCATGCTCTAATGCATCCTTTGCCAGCACGATATCTCCGATGTTGATGTCTGCATTTAACGAGCCTGCAATTCCGGTATTTACAATTCCATCTACCGGGAACAGGTCGATCATTGCCTGTGTACACATTGCTGCATGAACCTTACCTACACCACATTTTACCACAACCACTTCATGGTCACACAAAGTACCTCTGTAAAACTGCATACCTGCTTTTTCAATAATATGCACCTGTTCCATTTTTTCTTTTAACTTTGCAACTTCTTCGTCCATTGCTCCTATAATTCCAAGCATGTCTTCTTTCCTTTCTTACTGCATTTGTTCTTTTTATCCTGCTTATTCTTCACCAACCAGCTCAATCTGGCACATCTTCATCGTTTCAAGTGCAGCCACCTTTGATTCCGGTGTCACGCCTGCCGTACATCTGACATCGACTGCCACGCGAATCTCCGGATATAACGCCTTTATGATAAGAGCATTTGAAACTACACAGATATCGGTACAAAGCCCGATCAGACAGACATCTTCAAATTCATACCGATCCCAACCTGTATACCCAAAGGATGGCTTATCTATGATCTTACAGCCATCTGCATATATTCCATCTGCGATCTTCCATCCGTTAGTTCCCTTTATACAGTGTTCCACCGGCAGATGTTTCCCCTCGTTCGTCTGCAGATAATCTGCCCCATGGGTATCTCTGGTATAAAGCACCTCATCTCCCCTGTTTTTATATTCCTGTATCAGATTTCTTACCGGATCCACGATTGCCTCTGCTTCTTTTGTACCAAGTGAACCATCAATAAAATCATTCTGCATATCAATTACGATCAGGGTTCGTCTCATTCTTTTCACCATATGACCAGTTCAGGTCACCTTTCCATACATATTTCCATGCGATTACTTTTCGCCAGTCCGTTATAAAAGTCTGATCTGAAAATTTGATCACAAACTGTCGTTTCTTTGATACATATTCTCCGATTTGCCATTGATATATCCCGTTTTTTGTCTTCCAGACATAGATACATCTGGTACCATTATCCGGGTAACCGAACTTATTTACAAAATTAAAATCCGAAAAATCCAACTGAAAATCGATTGGATCATCTTTTCTGTTATCATCTGTCTGATTTTTAGATTCATCTTCTTCCTGCTTATGAAACACATAACGAAATGCTCGTGCCACCCGTGACCAGAATCCCATTTTCCCTGTTTCATTCTTTTTCTGTTCCAACATCGCTTCCCGTTCATGCACCCGATGCATGCTCCACGAATATGTTTCAATATTTTCGATAGCATATTTAATCTTTGTATTAGAAGTAAATTCGCTCTGGATATGAAAACCTTTTTCAAATTCCCTGTGTTCATCCACTATATGATAATTATTATGCAGAAGTCTGACATTTCCCGGACTGTCTAAATATACGATCTTCCATGTATCTTCTTTATGATGGATTGTAAGCGTATCCCCATTTATCCTTGTCTTCATATCACAATCAATATACATATGCCGGATCATCTCTACAGACATCATCATAAGTCGGAATAACGCATCATATTCTGCCAATTTGTCATAATCCTCTGCCCCATATCTGAGATACGCTTCTATCGCACACTTCGGGCACTGTTTCATCCACTTCGGATAATTTACCAGATACTTCAGATCATAGTCTTTAATATTCCTTGTAAGAATACAGCTTTTATCATGGATCACATCTTCATTTCTGGAACAGATAAACTTCACATTATCATCCGCCATAATCTTACGTCTGAGTTTTGAATCATTCATCTGTCTGCCGGAATTTCCCTGCTGTCTCTTATCATAATACATTTTCTGACTCAGGTTCTGTTGTCTGTTATTTCCATTTCGGTAATTTTTCTTTTTTTCATAAGTATTTCGTTCCCCATATACAGATTTGTTCTCTCTCTGGCGGTAATTATTCCTATACTCTGCCAAATCTCTCTCACCACCTTTCCTATAGTTTTTTACTTTATAGAACATCTTATCCTATAAAGTAAAAAATCGAGCTTATTGTAACATTTTATTCAAACATCTACAATAAATCTAAAAAACTCTTATTCACCAAATACAGCCTTGTAATCTGCCTGGAACTTTGCAATACCCTGATCTGTTAACGGGTGCTTTGTCATCTGCTCGATTACCTTGTATGGTACAGTTGCAATATGTGCGCCTGCAAGAGCACAGTCTGTAACGTGGATTGGATTTCTTACAGAGGCTGCGATGATCTCTGTATCTAAACCATAATTGTCAAATATTGTTACGATATCTTCAATCAGGTTGATACCTGTTGTGCTGATATCATCTAACCTTCCAAGAAACGGAGATACATAAGATGCACCTGCTCTTGCTGCAAGAAGCGCTTGATTTGCCGTAAAGATCAGAGTTACGTTTGTCTTGATTCCTTCTGCCGATAACACCTTGACTGCCTTTAAGCCTTCAACTGTCATAGGGATCTTAACAACCATATTTGGGTGGATCGCTGCGATCTCTCTTCCTTCTTTGATCATGCCTTCTGCATCTACAATTGTTGCCTTTACTTCTCCACTGATAGGACCATCTACAATTGTTGTGATCTCTTTGATAACTTCATTAAAATCTCTGCCTTCTTTTGCGATCAGAGATGGGTTGGTTGTTACACCACAGATTACTCCCATGTCATTTGCTTTTCTGATGTCATCTACATTTGCTGTATCAATAAAAAATTTCATATTCCTTTACCTCGCTTTATTTTCTTTTTATTTACAGGCATGTCATTCATGCTTTGCTTTTATATGCATACATGCAATTTCATGCTTTGTTTTCTCCTTTATCTGCTGTATCAGTCTGCCGACAATGCTGCCTCTACTTCTTCTCTCTTTGGAATTGACTGAACGGCTCCATTTCTGGTTACTGCTATAGAAGATGCCTTCGCACTCATTCTTAAGATATCCGGTATCTCCATGCCGCGGATCAGTCCTGCGAGGAAATATCCGGTAAAGGTATCTCCGGCTGCTGTCGTATCGACTGCTTTTACTGGAAAGATCGGCTGTTCATACTCACAGTCCTTGTCTGAATACCTTGCGCCATCTTTGCCAAGTGTCAGTACGATCTTTGCTTCCGGGAAACGCTTTCTCATGGAAGCAAGTATATCATCTGGCTCTGTCAGTCCTGTGATCTGTGCACCCTCGATCTCATTTAACAGGAAGATGCTGATCTTTGAAAGATCACAAACTTCAATCTTTTCATTATATGGAGATGGATTAAGTGCGATCACAAGCTTTCTGTCATATGCCCGGTCAATGATATAATCCAGCTTATTAACTTCGTTCTGAAGTAACAGAATATCTCCGGCTTCAAAATGTTCTAATACTTCATCTATATATTCTTCTGTCAGACTCTGATTTGCTCCTCCAAAGAGCAAAATGCAGTTCTGTGCATCCTTGTCTACCTGAATGATCGTGTGTCCGGTCTTCTCATCGATCGTACGGATGAATTCATCATGCACACCATGTTCTCTGCATGCATCCAAGAATACCTGTCCGTCTTCTCCGATCATTCCGCCATGATAGATATCTACGCCTGCCTTTGCAAGTGCAATGGACTGATTAATTCCTTTTCCTCCGAGGAATACATTCATTCCGTAGGTTGCCTGCGTCTCACCCGGTGCGATAATATGATCGACACTGTAGACATAATCAAGGTTCATGGAACCAATATTTAAAACTTTCATCATTCACCTCCAAAATCTGTATTTTTCTGTCGTTATTACTTATGCAGGAAATGCGACTCCTGCTGTAAGGATAATATTTGGATATAGTGTAAATTCACCTGTCCGAATTGCAAATTTCACGAATCTGTGTCTCATCAAGGACTGCATCCATTACCTGCTTAAATGTCGGTACACCTCCACAGAGTGCCAGATCTACAATCTCTACTCCCTTTGGAATTGGCATTCCGCCATCACCGATCATAAATGTATCCTTATGTCCAAGTCCTGCGATCAGACCTGCAAGCTGTGCATTAATGATACCTCTTTTTTTTCATATTATCTGTCCTCCATACCTATCTGACATATGTTTATCTTTTTAAGAACGTGGACATGAAGCGATTCTCCATGTCCACGTTCCTTAATATTATCTCCGTCTTTACCTGATATCTTCGATATTATTTGTTCTCATTTCTTGCCTGTAATGCCATCTTTGCCTGCATCTTTCTCTGGAACTGGTCAATGATAACCGCTACGATGATAACCAAACCTTTGATAACCATCTGCCAGAATTCAGATACACCACACATAACCATACCATCATTGATAACACCGATTACGAAAGCACCAACGATTGTTCCGCCGATCGTACCAACACCACCCGCCATGGATGTTCCACCAAGTACGGCTGCTGCGATCGCATTCCTTCCACAAGACGCTTTCGCTCTACCTTCGGCGTAGCGGTACTAAGCTCCCGCTTTCGCGGGTCGCTAAGGACCGACGCTCAGGCAGGCTTGTTGCATAATAATATGATATCTTCTATTTTTTATTTACTAATTATCTCCGCATGAATAGCTTTCTTCTAATTCAATCAAATAAAAGTGTTCTGCAAAATAAAGTTAAAACTTTCTCGCCTGTATATGGCATTTTCTAATCTTCTGATCTGTTTGATACATTCTTTCTTGTGATCTTTAACAGCGACAGGATTGTCTGGCTGACGACTTTTCGGTTGGCTTCGTCCATCTTCTTGATCGAGGTCAGAATCCTTCCGATATCCTTATGCCAGTTATTTTGCAGATCATCCGTGGTCTTCGCATCGCATTCATCCAGCAGGTCGAACAGGGAATTTACGAACTGCCTGCGCTGGTCGTAGTCCATATTGTCGATCCATTCTTTTAAGGAAGCATTTAATAAACGACATTCATCTGTGATCCCCTCCTCATGGATCAGGGATGGTCCAAGAACCTCCCAACTATATACATCATGCTGCATGAAGCCCTCCTGCATACTTCGGATCACGACATATTTCTCTCTGTGCTCAAGCAGCATTCCCACTACGGAATTCTGTGGTATGTATGTGATCATCCGTGACAGCATCCGGTTGTAACCGGCAAGCTCTAACACATTTGGTTCAAATCCCGGTCCATCCATACTGCATACCTTCAGGATCCTATCCTGTAGGGTACGTTCACAGGTTGCTGCTGCATAAATCGCAAGATTTCCGCCTTTGGAATGTCCGCATAGCAGGAATGTTCCGGCTATCTGTTCTGCTGCCTGCCGCAGATACTCGACTGCTGTCCGCTGAGACGGAACCGGTGAAAGGAATGCCATATTACAATCTTCCCGCCAACCGACAACTGTTTTATCGGTTCCTCGGTATACCACACAGCTTACATCGTCAAATAATTTTACTGTGACTGCTGAAAACTGCTTCTGTATCTCCTCATCCAACTGATTCACATAACCGCATAAGCGCAGATCACCAAATCGTCGGCTTGCTCCCATTGCAGCAAGCAGTTTCAGATCATCTTCATAAATCACCTGTGTCATGCGCTTCGCATCTCCTAAGAAACGCTCTGCCGCCTCTGCTACCGTGACTGCATGACTAAAATCATCCGGCACGATCCCCTCAAACGGTATATATGAAAATCTTGAAAATACAACTGCATCCACCTCATTAAAAGCCGATGCCTCAAACGGCAGATCACCCCGCCATTCCAGATAGTCTAATATATTTGCCATATTCATACCCCCGGCTTATCTAAAAACCTTCTTTACGTCTCTGCCCTCTGAGTTCTCTCCGTTTCTCTCCTGCCAGCCATTCTGCTTGTTCACTTTCGTTCTCAAGTGTCAGCCCCGGAACCGGTCTTGGTTTGTCATTTTCATCGACAGCCACCAATGTCAGATACGCCCGATTGATTGAGCGCCGGATTCCTCTGTGATCCTCGATATAAGTATCCACACGGACATCCATCGAGGTATGTCCGACATAGGTAATACGGCCTACTAATACGATCAGATCCTTCAGATAAGCACCTCGCATGAATTTCAGATTATCAACCGAGGCTGTGATCACATCTCCATTTGAATGGCGGATCCCAACAAGACCTGCAACTTCATCGATCCATGCCATTAACTGTCCGCCAAATAATCGTCCGGCACCATTTAAATGCTCCGGCCGTACCTGAAAGACCTGCTCTACCATTGAATCACTGACTTTTTTCGTATTTCGCTCCATATACACCGTTCCCTTTCTTTATTTTCATCCTGTTTATAATTGGAGTATTCATCCGGTATTATTCCTGTTCTGCTCATTTTATCATAACAGACGCAAATACACAATCGGCAGCCGGTCTGTCCGACAATACCCTTTTATTCCGTCTATCCTGCAATGCTCTCTTGTCCGGTCTGTTAAACAATATGCTTTCTTCTGTCGCGTACATCCATACATATGCACAGTATAAAACATATAAATCCTGATATCGTGATAATAATTCCCGGTACAAACATAGGATATACAAAGGAAATCTCTGTATGCCTCTCATGCACAACAAGAAGATTCATCTGCTCGGAAATCTCCTGATCAGATGTAAATATGTCCTGTGCCGCAATCGACGTATTGACACCTGTTTCCTGATCAAAATCCGCATCAACATCGATCGATAGTCCATCTTCTTTATAAGCTATTGTGATTGGAACAAGTTCTCTGTCCGGAAGCTGTTCATTTGATATCCCGAGCACATCATTTAAGATGTCAACCAGTGCCGCATCCTTCCTGCTAACAGCTTCATACATCAGATTCAGTCCGAGGAAATATATATTTGGCAGATCATCTTTCATACCTAAAAACGTCAGCTTCTGATTGCCCATCTGAAACGTTCCGATCTCGGTATCGGTTCCAGTTATATAAGCTGTACTAAAATCCCTGTCTTCCTCCGCAAAGTCATCACTTCGGATCTCGCTGTTCTGATAAGAAAGAACCGGATACCGTTCATCAAAATGGATCTGCTGTGCAAATACACCGAGAAACATTTCCTGTTTATTACTCTTATTAGCCGGAACATGGGTACTGTCGATCACAACTCTGGTACCTGCTGCCGCCACGTCCGTAAGTATCGCTTCTGCCTTACTCTGATTCCTGTATTCAAATCCGGTTAAGAACAAAGTATCATACCGGCTCAATTCTTCCACTGAATAATCCTCAATCACATCCGAGCTTCCTGCCACAAATGCCGGATAAAGCAGAGTCATTTCATTTGCATATTTTCCGATTGCAAGCCCATAGTATCCGGTGACCGTTCCAAAGTTCTCTGGTGTCTCACGTTTATAAGTATATGCAGTCGTCATTTCCTGCACCATAGAATAACCGCTGGCTGCCGCATCCTGCTCAATATCAGAGATTGTGATATCCTGCTTCTCAAGATCACTCTTCCGTATCAGAACCGTATCAGCCCCAAGCTCTACTGCCCGATCAAACAGAAAACGATAGTATTTTCGGTCAAGCGCTTCATTTAACAGAACAATATTATCCCCGGTCGCAGCACCCTGCCAAGCCCAGCCATACGTGTACATCGTATGACTGCTGCCACTGATTCCATAAGATGGATAAGAACCATAAGAACTCTTATCGATAACAGCCGTCCGCTGGTCTGTCAGTTTCGTAAGCTTCTGCATCTCCATTTTTGTTTCATCTGATGTAGCAACGCTGTAAAAATCCAGATTCATACATGATATACTGTCTACACACAAAAGCGCAGCCAGAAGCACACAATATTTTTTCTTCAAGCGAACCCATTCCAGACATGCACTGAAGAAAAAACCATAGATCATCGGCGCAAACCGGGTCATCCAGAACAACTGGCCGAACGGAAGCTTTACCAGTATCCGGTATGCAGCAGGCGTTGTACAGGCAAGCATGATCAGTAAAAATACAAAACCGGCTTTCTTTCCGCCTCTTGCAAGCAGGATTCCGGCTATCGCGATAAGTACTGCTGCCAGTCCGAAATAAAAGCTGTCATTTCCTGCACTCAGACGTTTAAATGGATTTAATGACGTCGTAAGTGGATAGATCAAAGTTGACATAACACTTCCGTCTCCACTCTCTGACGTCACAAGCCCGCCTTTTAAAGAAGGAATCACCCATATACCCGCTGTCAGGATTCCACAGATCATATAGATAAGAGCAAATATTTTTCTTCTAGTATCCTTATTCCATATCTGATCGATCAGCAGATATAAAAATGCAGATACGCCCATGATCGCAGTAACCATCAGATGCGTAAAACTCATCAATGTCATACAAACAAACAATCCGACAGCTGCACAATTATTCTTCTTTCTTACATAGAGCCATAAGAACCAGATCGCATATGGTACAAGCATCGTCGTCACCATCTGCGGCAGATTTCCCGCTGTAAAATAAATTCTGATATGCTCCGGCATAAAGAACCAGAGCAGTCCGAAAAAGGTTCCAAGCACTCTGCGGTTCTCATGGATCCCCCAGAGAATCCACGGAAGTCCACCGACTACGAATATAACAAAGGCAAGTAGCCTGTAAGCCAGAAGAAGATCGCCCCCTGTAAGAAACATCAGTCCCGCCATAATATAATAAGAGAGCGGTCCCCAATATCTGAAAAGCTGGATTCCGTTATACCAGTATGGGGAGAACAACGGAAAGACGTTTCCTTTTTTCAGGCTCTCATACATTTCCTGCGACTTATAGAGATGTCCCCAGATATCACCGCCGGACGGCTCATATCCTGATAGCACAAGATACAGTGCAAGCCCTGCACCTGCAAGTAACAAGATACTTATACATATGCAGTTTTTCCGAATTCTCTTGTGACTGTCTGTCATATTTCTTACTCTCCAATATGTTTTATCTCATCTAAGATCAGGTCTGTAAGCGTCTGCACCGTCTGATTCTGCTCCATCTCCTGCTCATCCAGCATACTGATCACATATGTTCTTCCCGGTGTCTCACTCATCTCGATCATCAGAAAGATCCATCCCATTGCATTTAATATCTCCTGCAATTTTTCTTTAAAATACAGGCATACGTTTTCGATCGTTGGATTTAATATATCAAACGGCTTTATATCATTCAGATAATTATTCTGAAAAGGTTCCAGAAATTCCTCAACTGCCTTTTCAAGTATATGAAATGGTTCAAAATTCTCCTTTCCCTTCACCACATGCAGAACGATCTCCCAGGTATGCGGATGTACTTCGCCTAATTTTCCACCGATATAGATAGCATGCCTGGCATCCATATAGAATTTGAATTTATACTGTTGATATCTCATTCCGCTACGCCTCCTCCTGCTTTCTGGTATAAGCATCGTACACATCCACCGGTTTTTTTACCCCAACATCGATTAAGTCATATCGTATCGAGCGATATGCATTCTCGGACTTTCGGATACAGTACCGATAAATCTCATCCGCCCTGTCTTTTGCCTGCTGTTCATCCAGCCTGTAAAGCAGAATAACAAAAAATCCTTTCTTCACCTCACCCATGATCTCATTCTGATGAAGTCTGGAACGGATCTTCCTCATAAAATGAAAGATCTCCTGTCTGCTATAATAACGATCCATCATGTCCAGATGAATGAACATATAATGGATCGGTTTTAACGCTTCATCATCCGATTTCTGAAGCATGATACGAAGAAAATTATTATCATAGAATTCATGCGAGCTGTTATATTGATTCTGTACATAGATATTCTTTGCCATCTCGTCATCTAAAGCCTTTTCAAACCCCATATTCCCGGCATTGCTCGTCACCTTTTCAAGCTTCCGGTTACGTTTGTCCAGTTCTTTCTTCGTACCCTTCAAATTCTTCTCTGCCTTGTTCCAGGATTCTAACAATGCAATCAACAGCCCGAGCAGAACGACACTTACAAGTCCTGTTGCAATTACAATATAATATCCATGCTTTATTGTCGATGTCCGTTCCAGAATACTATCCGTATCAGACACCACACTGATCGTACATTCTTCCTGTCCGACCGTCCATCTGACTGTATCCACCACAACATCCTGCTCACGTATCATCTTCCAGAATTCTGTGATCTCTGCATATTTACCTAATGTATTCGTTGTATTCTCATTCTTTGCCCACAGCACTTCCGAATCTCTTGTATATACCAAGAACCTCTCTCCGGAGGAAACAGTCTGCTCCTGTAAAAAAGCAAGAACCTCTGCATCTTTTCCTGACTTCTGAACTGACTGAATGTTGCAGGCTAATAACTGTAGATAGTCCTCCTGATCATCCTCATACGCCTGTATCACTGCTTCCCGGTTCTGTAACAGCTCATAACAGATACATCCCATAAATATCATAATAAACAGGATCACGGTTGCGGATATCGAGAAAATCCTATGATTCGGTGATGTATATAGTTTTTTTATCCATGATTGTTTTTTCTCTTTATTCACTGGTATTTACCTCATCTCTGATCTTCTCCAGCACCCGGTGTGTTCCTGCAAAATCATGCGTCACGACCTGTTTAAAGTCATTCCATTCTTCATGCAGGTCTCTTGTCCGCCATGTTCTCGTTTTTCTGGTTGAATTAATAATTCCTGCAAACCGGAACCAGAATACAATAAAATTAAACAACGGAAGTAAAAAAATCAGATACCATTTCCTTGCATAATATTTTCTCAAATACGGAAAATCCTTTAAAAACAGAATAATACAGATATACAACAGGAAGTTGGCCATACTGTATAAAAAGAATAAGAATACGAGCGATGTCACAATAAGCTTCATCGGATAATTGATAAATGCCAGACAGATAATCGCAAAATACCAGATCATCCGAGGGAACGCAAACGTGTGATCATACACAAGGATCCGCATGACGAAATCTTTAAAGAAACTCCTGCCAATGTTCATCTTATCCTTTCGGAACATATGAAGCACTTCCAGCTCACCGCTCTGCCACCGCTGCCTTTGAACATACAGTTTATTCAAGCTCTCGATCGGATCTACAAAAAAAATCGCATTCGGACAAAGTGCCACACGCTTCTTCATCTGAAACCGTACCTGAAAAGTTACATGCGTATCCTCGCACAGGGTATCCGTATTATATAACTGCGTCTTCATGATCGCAGATTTACGGAACGCCGAAAAAGCACCCGACAGAGTAAAGATACTGTTCAACTCCGACTGGAAATTACGGCCGGATAGAAATGCCTGACAATATTCACCAAACTCCATCTTCTGCAGTAACCGTAAAGCGCATCGATTCGTCTGATCGATCAACTCCGGATTCGTCAGTACTGTTCCGGTCAGGCTGTGAACTTCCGGTTCATTCTCAAACATTGTTACAATATTTCTGATAGCATCCGGTTCTAACATTCCATCACTGTCAATATGGATAATATATTTACCCTGGCAGTTAAACAATGCCAGATTAAGGGCTTTGGATTTTCCCTGCTTCGAATTCATCCAATTAATCGAAAGATTCGGGAAATCCTTCTGACATTTGCTGTATATCTCAAAGCTGTTATCCTTGCTCATATTATTGACAAGCAGAACAAATATCTTATCCTTCGGGTAATTCG
Source organism: Clostridium sp. AM46-21 (assembly GCF_003480025.1). NCBI lineage: Bacteria > Bacillati > Bacillota > Clostridia > Eubacteriales > Clostridiaceae > Clostridium > Clostridium sp. AM46-21. Next base: position 7,610 of record NZ_QUIB01000014.1, on the reverse strand, counting down.
ATTGATAGATCGACTGCACACAGGCATACAAGGTTTCTGCCGAATTGTAGACCGGAACGATCAGAGATACCTCCGGATAATGGGATAACGGCTTATATTTCTTCTTCATGATCCTGCGTTTTAACAGGATGATAAAATTCCCGACTGTTGGGATCACTTCCATGATCAACGGAATGACGATCCATGCCACCCAGAAGATCACGGAAGACATAAGCATATTTTTAATTGCTGTCATAACGGAATGCACCTACCTTCTGTCTGACAATCTGTGGTTTCGTGAATACATAGAAATACAGGAATACTGTACATCCATAGAACAAGATTCTGGCAAATATCGTATGTGCAAAGAAATACATATCGATGCCCCATATATGAACTAACAGGCAGATAAAGAAGATTCGAAGTACATTTGCGAGGAAGATCGCCATCACTCCGATCATACTTACAACCACTCTCTCATATTTGTCATAGACCGGAAAGAACCAGAGCAGCGCAAGAAACGCCAGCATCTCGATCACACCGGAACACTCAAAATCAATATATAAGGACAGACTGGTTCCTCCATTCTGGATAAACAGAATTCCCTGCTGAAAATAAGAATCATAGAGATGCGTCAGCCCACCGATCACACCGGCAACAGCAGAGACGGCCTTTTGAAGCGGAACTACGACATACGGTTCTATCAGTATCAGACTGAAAATAAACAATCCCACACTTCCGCAGATATAATACCAGAAATTCAATTTTGCCCGATATAATACTGTTAATATATAGATCCAACCAAGAAGACAGACAAATACCAGCCAGTTCATCCTCTACCTTTTATCCTTTCTTTTCTTTGCAACATAGCCTGCTGCCAGTAACAGAGCGATCAACACACCTACGACCGGTCCTGTAGAAGATCCGGCAATCGACACACCCTGACCTCCGATATTCGGATTCTGGATTGTGATAGTTCCCATCTCATCCGCGGGAATACCTGTTAATTCTGCCAGACGTTTCAGACTGAGCGAGAATTCCACCTCATCTCCCGGCGTATTATCCTTATGTTCTGCATCATACACTGTATATGCTACTTTACTGTCACATTCATTATTATTTCCATATCCGATAAAAGCTTTCAAGTTAGTATGGATTCCTTCTGATCTCGGAGTCTGCGTACTCCAGTCGATATTTCCATTCTTTTCCGGCTGGATCTGCATGGCAAATGTCTTGCCGTTGATCGTCAGATACCAGATCTGAAGCTGCATACCGGAGGTATATAATTCATTCATCTTAAAATGGCCATATAAAGTATCCCCGTCTAATGCAAGCTGACCATAATGGTTACACTGTTTGTTATTACTGGAATATGTAATCTCCGTCTTCGGTCTTCCTTCCCAATCATCATAATATCCATCGATCTGGATATTGCCGCCTACATGGATTCCGCCTGTTGTTTCTGTTGTTGCCTCGTCCGTCATTTCTACGGTAGTGCTTGCATTATTGTTATCCTCCGATGTAGTCTCAGGAGTTACTGCACTGCTGTCTTCTGATTCCGTACCGGATATCTCTGTTGTGCTCTCATCAGTACTGTCTGCAGTAGTATCTTCACTTACTGCTTCAGTAACACCCTGTTCCGTTGTCCCGGAAACTGTTGTATCATTTTTTTCAGTTTCAGTTGTATCTTCGGTCGTCAGAATTTCTTCCGTTGAGTCCTTCTCTGTAGCAGATGTAATTTCTTCCGTATTTTCTGTAGAAGCTTCTTCCGTAGTATTCTTTGTACCAATCGCAACTTCCGTGCTCTGCCCTTTATATGTTACCTTCAGCGTATCAAGATTAAAAGCCTCATAAGTATCAAGTGGAACCTGAATCTTCCATGTCATAAATTCATATCCATAATATTGTTTTTTTCCGGTATTTGTAACCGTTCCGGAAGCCCCGCTGATTTCCGAACTCCATGCATCCTTTACTGAAAATGAACTTCCGTCTCCATTATTTTCATTATTCAATATGATCGCATTCAATCGATCCAATGACACTCCGTCTGCCGACAAGTCAAAACGCTCATTCAGATATCCTGACCAGCTTCCATTATACCGAATACACAAATAATCATTATCCGTATATATATCTACTGTATTTCCATTATCTTCAAACGTTGCTGCCTGACTCCTCATTTCTGTCATTGGCATACATGAAACAGCGATCAACAATACCGCTATCCCTACAGCTATTATTTTTTTACAGATTTTCTTATGTCTCATCATACATGCCTTCTTTCTGTCTGTTTTATGACATTCCACACAAAAAAGACCCATCTTATCCGAATGAGTCCCTATCTATTTTTTCTGGTCAGGCATCTGTTTCTTATAGAACAAGATTGCCTCCAGATTTTCTCTGCTCCGTTTCTCATTAACCGTCGGTAACAAAATGTGATCACACACCTGATACACACCAAGTGGTGTATCCCCTATATCAAGCTGCATCAGCTCCGCATTCAATTCCGATAATTTTATCTTTAATTGTTCGTAAAAATAATCTCCGATTGCCTCTATACTTGCATTCCCGGCAAAACAGGAAAGTTCATTCAGATATAAGCCCTCATATCTGCCGAGAAAAATCTCAATCATTCTGTCAAGCCGTTTAAAATCCATATCTCGGCCAGAATGATTACGAATATACAGTATCATCGTAAATGTATGACTGTGCGCCTGTTCTTTATTGCCATCAAAGCTATGGCTGGCATTAAAATGATACTGACACTTATAAAAATCAATCACATTATCACCTCAATCTTCTAGCCATTTGGGCATTATGCTACCTTTTCGACTGCTATTCTAGTATAGAAAACAAGCAAATTCAAGGAAGTACAACATTTTTTCACATTTGGAGATAACGAATTTTTTCAGCTGTTTCAGTCATTTTGCACAATTTACGTGTAAAATCCATATTCTTATATTTCATCTATCAAAAATCTCAGATTATTTCTGAAAAGGTTCAACATTTTGCCTAAAACAAAACCATTATACAAGAGGTTTTTATTCGATCATTCAAAATTCAAAAAAATCACATTTTTTCCTTGTCTAATCGGCACAATAATATTAAGATAGAGATAATTTGTAAATAAAAATAAAAATGCAGGAGTTTATTATGAAGAAAGTTGTTAAATTTGGTGGAAGTTCCCTGGCAAGTGCAGAGCAGTTCAAGAAGGTCGGAAAAATCATCCATGCAGATGATAGCCGTGTATATGTTGTTCCTTCTGCTCCGGGAAAAAGATTTGATGGAGATACAAAGGTAACTGATATGTTACTTCATGCATATCAGACCGCCAGCGAAGGCAATGATATTGACGAAGAATTAAAAGCGGTCAAAGCCAGATACGATGAGATCATCACTGGTCTTGAACTGAAGGATTTCAGTCTGGATGATGAGTTTGCCGAGATCAAAAAGAACCTTTCAGAGAATCCTCAGAGCGATTATGCTGCATCCAGAGGTGAATACTTAAATGGTAAGGTCATGGCAGCTTACTTGGTATTCCATTTATCGATTCAGCAGAAGTCATTTTCTTCAATGAAGAGGGAAATCTGAACGATTATAAGACATACAAGCGTCTGACCGAGCGTCTCGCTCAGAATGAACGTGCTGTTATCCCTGGCTTTTATGGTATGGGTAAAAATGGAAATATTAAGACCTTCTCCCGTGGTGGTTCCGATGTAACCGGTTCTATCGTTGCAAGAGCCAGCCGTGCAGATGTATATGAGAACTGGACAGATGTATCCGGTTTCCTTGTAGCCGACCCAAGAATCGTTCCGGATCCAAAGCCGATCAAATATATCACATACCGCGAGCTTCGTGAGTTATCCTACATGGGCGCTTCCGTTCTCCACGAGGACGCTATCTTCCCTGTAAGAAGCTGTGGTATTCCTATCAATATCAAGAATACAAATGCACCGGAAGATGCAGGAACATGGATCGTTGAAAGTACCTGCCAGAAGCAGGATTATGTTGTAACAGGTATTGCCGGAAAGAAAGATTTCTGTACGATCTTCATTACAAAAGCAATGATGAATTCAGAGATCGGCTTCGGCCGTAAGGTTCTTCAGGCATTTGAAGAGAACAATATCTCCTTCGAGCATATGCCATCCGGCATTGATACTATGACCATCGTTGTTCATGCAGACGAATTCATCGATAAAGAACAGAGCGTTGTATCTGCTATCCATCGTCTGGCAGAACCAGATTCTGTTGAGATTGAATCCGGTCTTGCACTGATCGCAGTTGTTGGTCGTGGCATGAAGTCAGCCAGTGGTACAGCCGGAAAGCTCTTCACTGCTCTCGCAAACAAGGGCATCAATATCAAGATGATCGATCAGGGTTCTTCTGAGCTTAACATCATCATCGGTGTTGAAAACCGTGACTTCGAGACAGCAATCAAAGCAATCTACAGCACGTTTATTACAAAATAATATTTATATCGTGGGCAATTATCAGAGCACATTGTATAAATACAGACTTTAGCTTATTGTCCTCGCACAGGTAATACAAACGCCTGTCATTGGTTCTTATTCAATCCAATGGCAGGCGTTTGTATTCATATTAAATATATTCCCATTTTACCAGACATCATTATAATTCTGATATGTAATTTTTTTAACTTTCCTAATGATTTTACTTTTTTCTGATAAGCTTTTTTTGTTGTTCTCTTACCATTTACATAATACTCGTTTATTGTTTTATACGTTACCGGATCCATCCGTGTGCTATATTTCGCGACCTCTGTTCCACCCGACTTTGTCTTTTTGAAATATGTCTTTATATACACACCCATACGTCCGATAAATTCATCTACAAATGCTTTATCAGACATTTTTGTTATACGTGTATATATACCATGTTGGTCACTCTTTGTACCTTCGCTTCTAAGCTTTCCTTTATAATAATATTTAAACTTTAAAGGTTTCCCATTTGTCTTATAAAAATATTTATCCAAACACTTCTTGTATGTTGCCTTTGCTTTTTAGTAAACTTAGATGCTGTCTCGCTTCCACTACATGGCAGTATGAGTGCAATGATCAATAATACACATAATAATAAAATACTTCTTTTTCTTTCGTAAATGTCTCCCTCCAAATTATTGATATATAAATAATAATATATATTATTTATTATTTCAACCAACTCATTTTCATTTAACATTTACACAATAAAACATTCGCCCACGAATTCAAGAACAGTTATAAATTTTATCTCTTACTGTGCGTCCGGCTGGCACATCTTGATCCGCTCTGCCGTATCCTTGGTAATTGCAAGGCATCTTCCGTGTACCCGGACGATGACATTTCCGAAAAACGATGATACCACCTGAACCTCATCCCCCGTATCTAACGGACAATCTCCAAATAATGCTTTATCTGCACAGTTCCACGCGATCGTTGAACAAAATCCATCCGCTGCATTTGATAATGACATCATAATAACCACCCTTTCTTCTAACAAATATGTGTCAATCATCTGCTGATATATGCTTAGTATATCCCCGATTATATAAATTATACTTCCACACTTCCTGTGCAAGTCAATGCTAATTATTGTTCAACAATCTAATCTTTCTTATCAGAAACTAACTATCTGGTCAACCATGCTTTAGAAACCTTTTTGTTCACAAGTTCTGCTATTTATATTTTGTGTGAATAGTTCTCAAGTCGATGAAAAAAACCTAGAACATTCACAACATTTCCATCAATACTAAATACAACCACATAATTCATCTGTGGCACAACCACCTCATGGTATCCTTTTTGATCAAGAAAGTTATCTCTGCATCGTGGAAACTGCAATGGGTTTTCTTCCAATCTTTCATATATATCATTGATACTATCCAACAAGTGTCTGGCAGCCTGTTCATTCTTAAGTCGATAAAGCAAATAATAAACAAGTCTATCTAACAGTTTCTCTGCATGTTTTGTTATTCTCAAATTATAAGCCATACTTTCCCCTTGTTTCTTGAAGCGAGATTCTTGCATCCCTTACTTGACCTTTTCTTATTTGCTGTTCTGAAATTTCTATATCATGATACATCGCTATTCGATTCATGGTATTTTCGTAATTCTCCATACTCATAATAACCATATCACCATATCCATTTTTTGTAACATAAATTGGTTCTTCAGACTTGTGACACATATCTGATATCTCTGCTGTATTCTTTAATTCCTTAATTGGTATAATCTGTGGCATAATACCCACCTCCTACTTTATAATGGTATTATTATACCATAATTGTGTTCTTTATAAAAGTAAATAACCGTAAAATAAACGGGCATGCGGACGAAAAGTTGGACTGTGTAATGTCTGACATGTTATGAGGTACACACAAGAACAAATATCGACAGCACTTGTATTGCTAAAAGCGACAGGATCCCCAGACAAAGTTGTCCAAACCTTAAGGTATCCATCTGCACCAATGCTTTATCATTGGCATAAAAAGTATCCCGAATATTACGATGTTCCAAATCAAAAGCATTGGAGACAAGCTTCAACTGAATTGAAACATGACGTAATTAAACGTTGCCTTATTAAGGGCGAGCCTGTAAAATTAGTGACAGAAGAAATCGGATACATACCTTCCTTGATATATAAATGGATTAGGGAGTATCGGGAGAAGGGATGTTTTCAACCCACGAAAAAAACTACTGCCAACATTAATGTAAATCCAAACGATATCACATCTGCGGAAGATATCAATGAGCTTAAAGCTCAGATGCTTGATATGCAGATGGAAATAGATATTCTTAAAGAAACAATCAATGTATTAAAAAAAGACCCCGGCATCGATCAGACAGCTCTCTCAAATCGGGAGAAGGCAGTGATAATCGATGCCCTGAAAAATAGGTATTCACTGCCGGATCTTCTTAAAAAACTAAACCTTGCAAAAAGTAGCTATTATTATCAAGAAAAAACCATTTATGCAGAGGATAAATACTCCAATCTTCGCAAAAGAATCGTACAACTGTTTCATGAAAATCGTGATATATTTGGTTATCGGAGATTCATACGCTGCTTCATCGTGAAGGTATAAAAGTTTCTGAAAAAGCGGTTCGTCGTATTATGAAGCAAGAAAAACTAATTATCAGACGAAAACGCAGACAGAAATATAACTCCTATAAAGGTGAAATAACACCTGCGGTGGAGAATGTTATAGCTAGAGATTTCCATGCTACAAAACCGAATCAGAAATGGCTTACTGATATCACAGAGTTTTCTATCTTCACAAAACAAAAAAAATAGCCTAAAAGCCAGCATTTATGCGACTTCTAAGGCTATTCCTAATAGCAGGGGATGAGAGAATCGAACTCCCACCAAAGGTTTTGGAGACCCCTATCATACCATTTGACCAATCCCCTATACTGCTTAAGTGTCCTAAATTGGGACACTTCACAGATAAATGAAATATTTACTTTTCATGTACCTTCAGAATTTCATACAGAAAGTCTTGCGACTTCATTCTCTCCAATCTCTTCCGCTTATCTTTCGAACCTCTCAGGATAAGTCTTCGACCTATTAGTATCTGTCAGCTGAATGCGTTACCGCACTTACACCTCAGACCTATCAACCTCGTAGTCTTCAAG
>NZ_QUIB01000013.1:0-108709 GCF_003480025.1 Clostridium sp. AM46-21 | reverse complement strand
AAAAATCAAAAAAATTAATTTTCTCCTTATAATTTAAATCAAATCAACAGTAGAATATATATGGAATCTCTAGAGATTTAAAAATAATTAAGAAAAGGAAGAAAGCAAATGAAAACAAAATACGAAGAATTTTATTTTGAAAATGACAGAAATTACCCCGCAGATACCTATTGGAACTTATATGATGAAAATAAGAATGCGGCGATGAGAACATATGATGGGCACATATTTTGTCCATTATGTAAATCAGCACCACTGACAGTTGCGCATGGCAACAAATTAAGATATTTTAAGGTTTCTGGATCGAATATGGAAAAGCATACCGCCGATTGTTCGTATCGATATGATAAAGCAACAAAAAAAGAGGTATGTAGTTTTTATAGTGATTTAAATAACGATGACATAAATAATCGCTTAGTGAGCTGTATAAATAAAATGTTAAAAAAGGAAAGAACTAAAATAAACAATAGAAAAAATATTGATTATAAAGGAAATGGAACGAGAAGAAATTTTTGTGACATAACAGGAAAAGAAGGAAAAAATAAATATTTACCACACAAAAATTTTAATTGTGGGAATCTGGAAATTGATTTGGATGAACAGAAAATTTATTACGGTCAATGTTATTTGTATATTGTTAAATATATCCCCAAAAATAAAAATGAAGTGAAAATGTATTATCTGAAGGTGCTTAGTCCGAATAATAAAAAACAAATTTGTGAAATAATTATATCGCCATATGTATATAATTATTTGATAAATGATTTGGCAGATGTTCCGATAGAAAAAAAGGATGCAGCAAAGTATTATCTTTGTTTCGCCGGGATATTGGAAAAGACAAAGTGGTCATATGGAATGAAATTGAGAGATTCAAGATTAATTGTCGTAGAAAAAGCATAGGATTTGATGTGCATATTTGTATAAAAAGCTGGCATGAAAGTGTCAGATAAAAAATTCAATTTAATCTGACACTTTAAGCCATGTAATGATTACAAATTTATTAAAACAGAAAATTTAAAAACGCGACTTATGCGTTAGTGTTCTAGTGCAGCAAGCTTAGCCTGTAATGTAGCAATTTCGGCGTCCTTTTCAGACAAAGCGGCGTCTTTTTCAGACAAAGCAGCGTCTTTTTCAGACAAAGCAGCATCTTTTTCTTCCAACGCTTTCTTCATCTGTTCAATCATAAAATTAACAGTATTTTCATCTGCTTTTGCTAAGGCTTGTGAATACATACCGATAACCTCCTTTGGACGATATAAGTATTCGGACATATCCCAACAGATCTTTTCCATCCAGGGATAGTCGGATATTAGTGTAGCAAGGTCATCTATAGAATTAGCTGTTAGCAGAGATAACCATGCATTAAGTTCTGTCTTTTCTTTAGCATACTTGTTATTCTTAAATACGTCAAGGGCGATAACATAGTATTCCTGTAAGAGATGAAGATCAATGCCTGTATTAAAAATTGTTTTTCCATGATGTATAAAAATATCAGAAGATTTGCATTCAGGTGGACTGTCTTCAAACATGACGATCGTATATACAGTCTTGATATCGTGATAGGTGAATTGATCTCCTTTTTCTCCCTTGACTCGTGTATATTGACGGAGAAGAAGATCGGACGAATAACAAGACATGCGCTCGCCTGAAAATGCATAATGTATTTTCTGAATCTCCACATTTGCAATAGAGCCATCTTCCAACTGTACGATGATATCCATAATTAATAATGGTGAAGTTGGCAGTAAACGGTTTTCCTGCGATAGAACGCTTTGAACTGTAACATTAATTCCTATGATGCTGCTAAGCAAATGAGATAGTCGTCCAGGATAGATATCAGGGTTAAACATTGCTTTAAAGAATGGATCATAGGTTAAAGGAAGAGATTTATTTCCTTCCATAAAATCTTCAAATCGATTTCGCCATTCATTGTTCAAATCCAGATATTTGCTAAAGGTATTGACATCTTTTTGCAAATCTTTTAGAAAGTCATCTTTTTTCCGAATTGGGAAAATTTGACGAATATCTACTGACGTGGATTTACATGGAGTGGTAGGTGTGACATTATTGTTGCCTTCCGTATGATTATACATTGGTTATTCCTCTCAATTTCCGGTACCTGATTTGTCAACAAAACCACCATACCAGAAATAATGGTATAAAAACCGTTGATGTAATAACTTGTATGGTTTGATGTAACTTTTGGTAAGTGGATGCTTATAAAGACAATCTGTAAATATTTTTCCGGTAAATATTTTGAAAAAATCTCAAAATTTTACTTATGGTTTTCGGTAAAGTGCCAGTAGAATATATATTCTAAATTAATATAAAAGAGAAAACAGATCTATGAGAAGATCCGGTATCTCGGACGGATCCTCCCGGCAGCCATCATGGCAGTGCTGGCCGTATACTGCCTGAAGAAAATGCCAACCGAATTTTTAAGCGGCGGCTATAAGAAGCTGATCGCAGCCGCAGTCCGCGTCGTTAATAAAATAACAACACCCCGGTCGCGAGGAATGCGTACCAGGGTGGTATTCAAAGGACATACTTTATTATAAACATTTGTATTTTGGACAGTCAATTCGTTGCTGGTTAAGAAATATATAAATTTATGTGCCTATGCGTTGGTTTGTAGGGGAGTATACTTATACTTGACACAATGCATTATTATTAATCATTTAATATTATAAATAATGATTTTTTACTCCAATTTTCTCCCTATCTCACTTTCCCCATTTACGGGATATTGAAAACCAAAAGATTACGGTATTTGATTCGGGCTTTAACTTTGGTAAAAAAAAGGCGGAAAGATATACTCTCCGCCCATCCTATAATAGGATCAAATGAATTTATTAACATATTTATTATAAAATATCCAGATAGTAATGTCAATGAACCCAATCTCCTGATCCATCTTTCTTTACCATATCTTATCTAGTGAAGTCAGACTGTCAATGCGTTTATTATTAATTATTTAATATTATATTGTAATAATTTTTTATAATTATTAATGATATATTATTGCTTATGAATCCTGCAATTCAAATTTTTCTAATGATTTTATTTTCCAATAGTGGAATATTTACATAAATAGATAAAGAACGAGGCGGAAATTGAGGATTCCGCCCCGTTTGTTTGATTCCTTGCTCTTTTCTGGATTCTTGACCAAGGATTTCGTATACTTGTAGCATACGGATTAGGGTATCTTTAGGATAATACCTTAATTAAGAATTTGTCAAGTTAGTTTTTCTATTTCTTATTATCTAGTAAATAGTTTACTGAATATTATGGTCTTTAAGCAACTGCAGGTAAGTATCTGGGAGAAGGATATTGTCTGATTTACTTTCTTCTCCAAGATAACAAAATCCGTATTTTGATAATGATTGTTCGCTTGTTATCTGTTTTCCATTATATATACTAGCAGGATAAGCCATATTAGCAGAAACGCTCATTTTTTTCTCCATACGCATTGATTATATATCCACTCTTGCTCGGAATCAATAATCCATTATATTCTCCCTTTGTAGGGTTCCCTCGTATATTTCTTTCTTTCATTTTTTCTCCACAAACCCGACAGGTATAATCCTGATAATATTCAGACCAGGCTTTCTCCGTTATAACAGTCGTATTTTCATACTTTGGTTCATCTGCGGTTGGATGATGGATGGTATCAAGGAGGACCTTGGCAGGTTCATAATTTCCATGATTGGTTTCGCTGGAGTGCTTATTCCATTCCTCTGGTGTATCGTAATACTTCCCACACTTTTTGCAAATATATTTTATATCCTCTGACCACACTTCTTTGTCCCACTCTTTGACCGGGATCTGAACTTCCTTTGTCTTGGCTTTATGATCAATCTGTTCTGTTACAGAACCCGCCTTCCATAAATGAACATGATTCGCCGGCTGTTTAGACAAAGATCCGTCACTCACAGTTTCATAAGCCTTATTCTTGATAAACACAGTGCTGTTTTTCTGGATCTTCCCCTTGTTATCAACCGGATATTTTTTTCCGGCTGCAGCATAGATCCCGGATGAAACCGCCATACTATTATCGGGCCTTACAATCTGATTATTCTTCACTTTAAAATCCTGTCTGCTACCATTTTTATCTACAAAATAATTGCAGCCACTTGATTTAACGATTGTTGACCGCTGTATCTTTCCATTTTTTACATAAACATCATCGTTCCAGCCATCTTTCAACGCCTTGATGTCACCATTTTTTGTGATCCGGTAAGAAGTGCTTCCGTCATCATAATACTTTACACATCCATCATTGTCGATGAAATAAGACCCCTGCCAACCCATTGCTCTTGAAATGTTTCCGTTCGTATTCACGAAAAAAGATTTTTCATTATAGGTATAAATTTTTCCCTTATATTTCTTTAAATCTTTCTTATCCCATCTAGTGTTATTTCCGTTCCAGACTCTAAATTTACCATTTGTTATTTTTACAGAAACAGTACCGTTTTTTTTAACATAGTAAGTATATAATCCGTTATTATTTAATTTCCAGCCTTTGTTTAGGTTAATAAGACCGTTAGCCCCTACATAGAAATTTTTCTTATGTAGCCGAATGATGGTATTTTTCTTGTTTTTGAATACTTTTGAAGATGTTTTTTTATTGTTAGCAGTATATGTGTAGTATTTGCCGTCTTTGATTTTGGCATACAAATAACCATTTTTCCGGTGCAATAGGCGATTCTTTTCGATGAATCGAAACTCCAGCCATTATTCAATTTGGAGCCGTTTTTTTTACAGATAAATCGTCCTTTATTGTCATTCCAAGTCAGTGTATAACCTGATTCTCTGCCGGCAAGTTCTGCTTGTTTTTTTTGCTTTTTCTCCATGTGCAGCAACAGAAGCAGATGAAATACGCAATATGAATAAAGAGCAACGAGTAATGCATTATCTTAAAAACCATGATAGTATTTCAACACAACAGGCAATGGAACTGTGTGAATATAAAACACGAGCAGGTGCATGTAAGTTGCTAGATAAAATGATTCAGAATGATATTTTGAGAAAAATAGGAAGTGGACCTGGTACAAAATATATATTTATTGATGACAACTTTGTTGCTCATCGTATGCAGAATGATAACAATGCAGGCAAATGGAAGAGCATGAACCGCCTTGCATGGTGCGGGCCGCTGCTCTGTTCCTTACAGACAGCACTTCCGACGCTTATTGTTGTAATCTTTGGTGCAAATGTAGTCAACTTCATTTTAAAGGTAATTCCGGAATGGGTAACGGATGGTCTTTCCATCGCAGCAGGTATCCTTCCTGTTGTCGGTATCGGTATGCTGATGCGTTACATGCCGATCAAGAAATTTCTTCCATTCGTGCTGATCGGATTTGTCCTTTCCGCATACCTTTCCGTACCGGTGCTCGGTATTGCGATCGTAGGATTTGCAGCAGCATTTTGGTATTTCACAAGTGAACTGAAAAAGCAAATGCCCCTGCAGCTACAGCAGTTGCCGGAGCAGGAACATATGAAGCAGAGGGAGATGATTTCGATGAGTATCTCCACAGGTGGATAACGGATATGATATCGCAGATACAAAGATATAGATCCAAGCCTTGGAACAATGGCAGATTTTGAACCCCTGCTTGCAAGAGCACATGAACTGGGCTTGAAGATCCTACTAGATCTGGTTGTAAATCATACATCCGATCAGCATGAATGGTTTAAAGAGGCAAAGAAATCCAGAGACAATAAATATCATGATTACTATATCTGGAAAGACAGAAACGGTGATGAGCTTCCAAATAACTGGGGATCATCCTTCGGCGACCCTGCATGGGAATATGTAGAAGAAGTTGACCAGTATTATCTGCACTGTTTCGCAAAAGAGCAGCCGGATCTGAACTGGGAGAATCCTGAGGTTCGTAATTCTGTATATGAGATGATGCGATTCTGGTTTGAAAAGGGTGTTGATGGATTCCGTATGAATGTTATTTTCCTGATTTCAAAGGATCAGTCTTTCCCGGATGGCCCGGTCATCCAGAACAAGCAGTATGGAAGCTATTATGCAGGCTGTGCAAACGGTCCGAGAGTGCATGAATTTTTACATGAGATGAATAGGAAAGTCTTATCCGATTTTGATGTTCTGAAACGTGTCATGACCGAATGGCAGGATAAGATGTATGAAAATGACGGCTGGAACAGTCTGTACTGGAGTAACCACGATCAGGCAAGAGCCGTTTCCAGATTCGGAAATGATTCTGAGAAATACCGTGTGATCTCAGCCAAGATGCTTGGAACCTGTCTTCATATGATGCAGGGAACTCCTTATGTATATGAAGGTGAAGAACTCGGTATGACAAATGCAGATTTCACAGAGATCAGCGAATACAGAGATCTGGAAGCGTTAGATATCTATTATGCATCTGGTGGATGATCTGGCAGGATATGTTAGAAAAGAATCCCGCGATGTTCAGAAAGGAGCCATTCTCTTTTCTTCCTCTGAGGATGGCATTCTGATCGGTTGGGATGAAACCAGAGAATATCTGAATACAAGGCCGGGTGTCCATGCTGTAGATGGTGGCTGTGATAACCTTGAATTTAACCGGTCAGATGCAACTAAAGCAGCAGGACTTCAGACACTTGCGGTGATGCTTGGTATTCCCATGAATGAGACTCTGTCAAATAATGAAGACGGCGTTGCTGTTGTATTAGAACGCATCGCTTCGCTCATTTGACAGACCACCCATCTGTTTGCGGTAGGCATTCGGTGTCAGGCCATATTCTTTTTTAAAACAATTTACAAAATGACTGCAGGACGCAAAATACAGAAATGAACTGATTTCTGTACAGCTCGCCTGGCTGTTTAACAGCATGTAGCGAGCCGTCCTGCATTTTTCTTTTATGATATATTGTGAGAGACTGCAGTTCATATCTTTTTTGAACAGACGGGTCATATAGTCCGGGTGGAGCTTCACTGCATCGGCGACATCCGATACCCGGATCGGTTCTGTGATATGGTTGTTGATGTAGGAGACGGCCTGCATGACATGATAAGACAGTCCGGGACTGTTATGAAGCTCGTGCATGGCAAGTACAAAATCCTTCACAACAGCTCCTTTTCGCGGATTCAGTTGTTCCGGTGTCAGACATGCGTCGATTTTTCGGATATGCATATCACTTAAAGTATAGGCCTGTTCCGGATCCAACCCGGCCTCGATACAGAAACGTGTGATCATGGCAGTCAGAATGACCAGATGGTACTTTTTGTTCTGCAGTGGGGATGAAGACAGCTTTCCCATGCCTTCCATGGTATCTGCATTCATATTTAGCTTCAGCAGCTCCATATCCCCATTTGCGATCCGCCGGTAAAATGAATACTCTGCCTCCATCGGCAGGTGATAAGACTGTTCCTCCTGCTGCGCTAATAACAGTTTCTGTAATTCTTTATTCATGGAAATACTCCTTTCATATAATATACAGCTATAAAAATATTTGCATATAGGCATTATTTTATCAAATGAACGGATTGTCCATCTCTAAAAATACAATCAGAACAATGAGGTCAGCTATGCGATATAAAAATCGGATATATTATATTCCCTACATATGCATTTATAGTATCATAAATTCAGAAAATAACAATTACAAATTTATTATTTGCTAAATGAAAAGGAGATCATGCATATGAAGACATGGAAAGGGTATCAGAAGGGTGTTAATCTGGGAGGCTGGTTTTCCCAATGTGATTATTCCGAGGACAGATTCAATAATTTTATTACGGAAGATGATTTTAAAGAGCTTACAAGCTGGGGACTGGATCATCTCAGACTGCCGGTGGATTATAATCTGGTAGAGACAGAAGACGGACAGTATAAGGAAGAAGGTTTTGCACGGATCAAACGTGCACTGGAACTCGGACATAAATATGGTTTCAATATGATTCTTGACCTGCATAAGACCGCCGGTTATTCTTTTGATCCGGGAGAAAAACAGAGTGGATTTTTTGGAAACGAAGCTCTTCAGGAACGCTTCTACAGATTATGGGAAGAATTTGCAAAGCGCTTTGGCGGATATGGAGATAAAGTTGCATTTGAATTATTAAATGAGGTAGTAGATAAAGAAGATGGTGCCGTATGGGCAGAGATCGCACCAAAGTGTGTCGAACGTATCCGTGCATATGCACCGGCAACTGATATTCTGATCGGTGGTTACTGGCATAACAGCGTGCAGGCAGTCAGAGATATTCCGATGCCGATGGATGAACATATCATATATAATTTCCACAGCTATGACCCTCTTCTTTTTACACATCAGGGCGCACAGTGGTAGATGATATGCCGGCGGATTATCATATGGAATTCAAAGGCAGCATGGAAGATTTTTGTGCATATGCAAAAGCACACCTGCCTGCAAAACTTGCGGGAACGCTGTCGATCCTTGATTATAAGGGCAATCTTGATTCAGCATATTTTGAAGACCTGTTTGCCGATGCGATCGCTGTTGCAAAGGAGCGAAATGTAGCACTTTATTGTGGTGAATATGGTGTGATCGAAAACGCAGATCCGGCAAACACTGTATTATGGTATAAAGCCATCCATGAAGTATTTGCAAAATATGGTATCGGCCGTGCGGCATGGTCATACAAGGAGATGGACTTCGACCTTCGCGCTGATCGTCTGAAACCGGTATTTGCTGAACTCAAGAAATATTTTTAAGGCTGTTTATCCATATACCCGGGTAAAGCAGATAGAGATGGTGGGGTGGTTGAGACATTTGCATAATTTCCGAATAGAAAGGTCACATTGCCAGCGAATGCGGGTGCATGTCTGAGCCCGGAGGGCGAGTTTGCACAAGAGCATGAGCGGATCGGGCATGTGTACCCTTCTTGGAAATGAAGCAAGTCTCAACCACCCCACCATCTCTATCTGCCTTACCCGGTATATGGCATTCTTTTAATCAAGGCGTTAATTCTATTTAAGAAACTTTTTCCGGCGCATGCTTGCTTATTCTTTTCGTATGGATTATAATAACAAAAGCTGATTTTTGTAGAAAGAAAAGAAGTAGGAGAAAACAAGATGGTAAACGAAGAAAAGGTCAGATTGATGACCAGACTTGCCATGTACGAACAATCTACAGGAAAAGAAGATCTGGAAAAAGGCAGATATTTCAAATCAGACTATGTAAAATACAACTGTCTGAAGACCCTGGTATCGACAACGATATTATTTGTGATCGTGGTAGCGGCCTATATTTATTACAATATGGGCAAACTGATCACGGAGCTTGTAGATATAGATTTGTTCGGTCTGGCATATAACTTCTTATAGTATATGCGGTTGTTTGCGTAGTATTTATGGTTCTTGCATGGTTTCTATACTCCTATAGATACACCAAGGCAAAGCCTCATATCATAAAGTACAATCAGGATCTGAAGAAGCTGATTGCTTTCTATGAGAAAGAGGACAAAACCAAAGGGAAGAAGAGGAGGAAGTAAACATGGCATCACTTTTGACATTCAGAGATGGAATTAAGAATTTTTGCAGTAAATACGATAGGATCGTAGCACCGGCTATCCGGTTCATTCTCGCATTGCTGATGTTCTGGTCCATTGTACATATTACAGGCGGACATAATGAAACGATATCCAGCGGACTGGTTATTTTTCTTCTTGCTGTTGTATGTGCATTTATTCCGGAAAGTCTTACTTATGCAATTGGTGGAGTTGTTGCATTTATGAATTATTTTTCGGGCAATAAAGAAACAGGCATATCATTTATTGTTTTATTTATTATCATGTATTGCCTGTATATCCGGTTTTTCCCGAAAGCAACATGGGTGGTCATGTATGCCCCATTATTTTTCATTATTAAAATGCAGTATGTGCTTCCGATTCTTGCAGGTATGTTTGTAGGACCGATCGCGATCGTTCCGTTAGCTTTTGGTGCTGTCTTCTATTATTTTTCATTAGATGCATCCAATTATCTTGCAGAACTGAGTAAGACAACAGATACAGAAAATATGCTTGAAAGTTATAAATATATATTCCAGCATTTGATTGATAATAAAGATCTTCTGCTTACGATTGTTGTATTTGCAGTTGTTCTTATTATTACGCATGTGATATACAGATTATCGGTTGAATATTCATGGTATGCGGCAATTATTGTTGGTGGTCTGTTTGAGATTATCTTATTCCTGGTTGGAAATGTTGTACTCAATGCAAGCATCTCGATTGGAGAGATTCTGCTGGGTTCGATCTGTGCAGTGATTATTGCGGTTGTAGCGCAGTTCTTCAAAACAGTTGTGGATTATTCAAGAGTGGAGAATACACAGTTTGAAGATGAGGAATATTATTATTATGTAAAAGCTGTTCCAAAGATCGTTATGACGAAACAGCAGAAGAACGTAAAAAAGATCAATACAGTATCACAGAATATCGCTGATGAAGATTCAGTAAGTGGTGTTACGAGGTAAAATGAATTCTTGCATATGACCTGACGTTTTTGTCAGGTCATATCTTTATCCCACCATATAGGAAGGCTGATACAGCCTTTGTATATCCGGAATATTCAGAAAGGAGAGATATCGAATGGATAAGATCCTGGCATTTATGAGAACATATTTTGACTGGTTTTACATTACCACACCGGATATCAGTGACATTATTGAGATCCTGATCCTTTCATATGTGATTTATAAGATACTGATGTGGTTTAAGAGCAATCGTGCATGGACACTGTTAAAGGGTATTGTTCTAATCCTGTTATTTACGATTCTGGCATCCCTGTTCCAGTTTAATACGATTCTGTATATATTGAAAAATGTGTTCAGCATAGGTATTCTGGCAGTTATCATTTTATTCCAGCCGGAGTTCCGGCGAGGTCTGGAAACACTTGGACGAAAGAAATTTTTTGATTATATCATGCATGAAGATGCAGATGAAAGAAAGTTGAGTGACAAAACGATTTATGAGCTGATCAAGACAGTAACTGTTTTATCAGCGAACCGGACAGGTGCATTGATCGTTATTGAAGACAAGGTCGCACTGGGTGAATATATTGATACGGGAATCCCTGTTGATGCGGTTGTAACGAACCAGCTTCTGCTTAATATATTTGAGCATAATACACCGCTTCATGATGGTGCAGTCATCCTCAGAAATAACAGAGTGGTTGCAGCAACCTGTTATCTTCCATTGTCAGCCAATCTCTCTATCAACAAGGAGTTGGGAACCAGACATCGTGCAGGTGTAGGTATCAGTGAGGTGTCCGATAGTGTAACACTGATCGTATCAGAGGAGACCGGCTCGATCTCGATCGCAAAGGGTGGCGAGCTGTATCGAAACCTGGATACAGAAAGTATCCGGAACCATCTGGAACTGTTAAATCAGGAGGATGGAAAGAAAAAGGATGAACGCCGGCAGAGGGATGGCAAACGCAAAAAGAAGAGTACTGAGAAAAAGACCAGTTCAGGTAATGTAAAAAGTGGAAAGTCTTCTGATAAGAGAAAGGAGGCTGACGGCAATGAAAGATAAATTATTCAGTAACTGGGGATGGAAACTCTTATCATTGATCCTTGGATTTGTTGTCTGGGTCACAGTTTTAAATGTGGATGATTATTCAACCACACGGCAGATCAGAGATATACCGGTTACCCTGATCAATACAGATGCGATTACGGACAAGAATCAGTTGTATGATATTGTGTCCGGTGAAACAGTGGACATCATCGTAAAGGGCAGACGTTCAGTTGTAAATGCACTTGGAGCTTCTGATTTTACAGCAGTTGCGGATATGTCAAAATTGTCGATCACAAATGCTGTAAATATTACGGTGACAGCGAATTCATCGTCTGTAAATAACAATATCAGCATTACGATCGTAGATAATGTACTCCAGGTAGAACTGGAGGAGGAACAGACGGCATCCCTGCCGGTAACGGTTACGACAAAGGGTGAAACGGCAGAAGGATATACGACCGGTATTCCGGTATCTACGCCGAATCTGATAACGGTAAAGGGAGCAGCAAGCGTGATCGAACGGATTGAGAAGGCAGAGGTACAGGTGGACGTATCCGGACGGACTTCAGATGTAACAGCAACCTGCACACCAATCTTCTATGATGCAAATGGTGACGCGGTATCCGGTAAGAAGCTGGAAAGCAAGGTGACCGGAGTGTCTGTAACTATACCGGTTTATAAGACGAAAACGGTAGCAGTAAAGCTGGACACAACCGGTGTTCCGGCAGATAATTATAAAGTAGTGAACGTAGAATATGTGCCGAATGAAATAACAGTTGGAGGACCGGCAGATGTGCTGCAGAATCTCATGGAGATAACAGTAGATGATATCGATGTATCCGGATGCAGTGAAGATCTGGAAAGTACGATCGAGATATCCAAGTATTTGCCTGATGGAGTTGTTCTGGCAGATGAGAATACAAGCATCAGCGTCCATGTAGCGATTGAACGGAATATCAGCAGAACAATGACGATATCAGCCAATGATATTACGATTGAGAATAAACGGACGGACTATGATTATGCTGTTCAGTTTCCGGAGGGAAATACAGTTGTGATATCAGGCTTTCTGATGAGGTTGCCAAGCTTACAGCGAAGGATCTGAAGATAACGATTGATGCGGAAACATTATCCATTGGTGCAAATACGGTTGAGCTGTCGATAAAAGACAGCGATACATACACAGTGGACAGTACCTGTAAAGTGGATATAGAAGTTACGGCAATGCCGTGACACAGCAAGGACAGGCAATAGTAGAACTACAATAGGAAGGTTGCGCTATTGCCTGATCCTGTATTATGCAGAAGGGAGACTGATATATGGAACAAATGAATGAGAAAATTGCAAAGTTAAAAGAAATTGTTGCAGGTTCGGAACGTATGGTTTTCTTTGGTGGAGCGGGTGTTTCTACAGAGAGCGGGATTCCGGATTTCCGCAGTGTGGATGGATTGTATAATCAGAAATACAAATATCCACCTGAAACGATCATCAGTCACAGCTTCTATATGCGTGACCCGGAAGAGTTTTACCGTTTCTATAAGGATAAGATGATCTATCAAGATGCAAAGCCGAATATGGCACATAAAAAACTTGCAGAACTGGAAGCGCAGGGGAAACTTGCAGTGATCGTAACACAGAATATTGACGGCCTGCATCAGATGGCAGGAAGTAAGAATGTGATTGAGCTGCATGGTTCGATCCATAGAAATTATTGCACAAAATGTCACAAATTCTATGATCTGGATTATATTATTCAATCAGATGGTGTACCAAAATGCAGTTGTGGTGGAATAATTAAGCCGGATGTAGTATTATATGAAGAGGGTCTGAACAATGACGACATTGAGAATGCGATCCGGTATATTTCGGAGGCAGATACATTGATCATTGGCGGAACCTCGTTGGTTGTTTATCCTGCCGCCGGACTGATTCGGTATTTCAGAGGAAAACACCTGGTAGTTATTAATATGTCGCCGACACAGACGGACAGTCAGGCAGATCTTCTGATCGCTGACAAGATCGGAAAAGTGCTGGGACAATTATAAAAATGAAAATAAAACGAAATGGAGAAAGACATGAACAAACTAGACCTTCAAAAAAAGGCTGTTGACATCCGTAAGGGAATTGTTTCCTCCGTACATTCTGCAAAAGCAGGACATCCGGGCGGATCACTTTCAGCAGCAGACATTTTTACTTATCTTTATTTTGAGGAATTACATGTGGATCCGAAGAATCCAAAGGATGAGAACAGAGACCGTTTTGTATTATCCAAAGGACATACAGCACCGGGTTACTATTCAGCCCTTGCTGAGAGAGGATTTTTCCCGGTTGAGGATCTTCTGACCCTGCGTCATATCGGTTCTTATTTACAGGGACACCCGGATATGAAGCACATTCCTGGTGTGGACATGTCATCCGGTTCTCTCGGACAGGGACTTTCTGCAGCAGTCGGTATGGCACTTGCAGCAAAGATGTCCGGTAAGGAATACAGAACCTACTGCCTGTGCGGAGACGGAGAGATCCAGGAGGGACAGATCTGGGAGGCTGCTATGTTTGCAGGTCACAGAAAGCTGGATAACCTTGTAGTGATCGTAGATAATAATAACCTTCAGATCGACGGAACCGTTGAGGATGTATGTTCCCCATATCCGATCGATAAGAAGTTTGAAGCATTTAATTTCCATGTAATTAATATCGACGGAAATGATTTTGATCAGATCGATGCAGCATTCAAGGAAGCAAAGGCAACCAAGGGAATGCCGACAGCGATCATCGCCCATACCGTAAAAGGTAAGGGAGTATCCTTCATGGAGAACAATGTGGGATGGCATGGTAAAGCTCCGAATGACGAGGAGTATGCGATTGCAATGGAAGAACTGGAAAAGGCAGGTGACGTGTTATGTCAGAAGTAAAGAAGATCGCAACAAGAGACAGCTATGGTAATGCATTGGTTGAGCTTGGAAAAGAACATGAGAACCTGATCGTACTGGATGCAGACCTTGCAGCAGCAACAAAGACCGGAATCTTCAAGAAAGCATTTCCGGAACGCCATGTAGACTGTGGTATCGCAGAATGTAATATGGCAGGCATCGCAGCCGGAATGTCAACCTGTGGATATGTGCCGTTTATGAGCTCCTTTGCGATGTTTGCGGCAGGCAGAGCTTTTGAGCAGGTAAGAAACAGTATCGGATACCCACATCTGAATGTAAAGATCGGAGCAACTCACGCAGGTATCTCCGTAGGAGAAGACGGAGCAACCCACCAGTGTAATGAAGATCTTGCACTGATGAGAGAGATCCCTGGCATGGTGGTTATCAATCCATGTGATGATGTAGAAGCAAGAGCAGCCGTAAAGGCAGCATATGAATATGTAGGACCTGTCTATATGAGATTTGGAAGACTGGCAGTACCGGTCATTAATGATGAGATAACCTACAAGTTTGAGATCGGCAAGGGCGTAGAATTACGGCCTGGAAAGGATATCACGATCATAGCAACCGGACTTCCGGTATCTGAGAGCTTAGAAGCTGCGAAGTTTTTGGCAGAGGACGGTATCGATGCACAGGTGATCAATATCCACACGATCAAACCGCTTGACGAGGAACTTGTCGTAAAGGCAGCACAGGCAACCGGCAGAGTGTTCACGGTAGAGGAGCATTCGATCATCGGTGGACTCGGTTCAGCGGTTATGGAATGTCTGGCAGAGAAGAATCCGGTTAAGGTAACAAGGATCGGTGTTCGCGATACCTTCGGTGAGTCCGGCCCGGCAAAGGACCTGCTTCATAAGTATGAACTCGACGCAGAGGGCATCTATAAGCAGATCAAAGCAGCATTATAAAGGCTATGTAACAAAAATAAAGATACATTATTTATTATTACGCAAGTCACGTTCGGGAGCCTTTGAAACAAAATGGAAAATACATTACATATTATTACGCAAGTCGTTTGCACTCTATTCCAACGCAACGGTACTAAGTTCCTCGCCTATGGCGACTCACTAAGAACCGGCGTTGGAAAAGGCTTGCTACATAATAGTAATGCTATTTTCCATTTGTACTTTAAGTATTCGTGTCCGAACGTGCTTGCTGCATGATGATAATGTATCTTTATTTTTGTATCTAAGTGCCTTTATAACGCTGCTTTTTATAGATAGAGGGTATGGCGGCAGACAGGGCAATAAAATGAGATACACATATGTAGAGTATAGATTATATTGAGCTGCCCATTAATGAATAAAATGGATGAGAGATATACTATTATGGAGTAAGCCTTATCCGAGGCCGGTACTTAAGTTGCGTCTTTTGCAACTTTATGTACCGCTGCACGAGGATACGAGTGGAAGCGTCTTACGGAATAATATGTATATTCTTATTCATTTTTAATTCATTAAGGGCAGCTACTTGCAAATAAAACTATATATGTGTATCTTACATGGATTCCTGTCTGCCGCCATCCCTCTCTATCATAATTCTAAAATTTTCGGCGCAGTTCTTAAATAAGGATAAAGTCGGTTGACAGAAGCCGGAAGTTTCATTTATCATATCAAGTAGAGTATATTTAAATCTATTATTTCAATAAAATCTTTTCATTCATTGTTCCGTTCATGTTTGGAACAGATACGAAAAATCTATAAAAAGATCAGGAAATAAAACTACATAGGGACAGAGAGTTGACAGAGCAAAGGGACACTTATACTTGTTATTGTGTACAATTCAGTGAAACAATATACGTTGGAGTGATAACAGGGGCTTTTATATGTGTACCGGAAAGGGAGGTTGTTTATGCAGGAACAGAAAGTCGAACAGGAAATTGATATTACGAAATTATCGAATGAATTTACCTACAGAAAATACATGATGAGCAGGGACTCCGTACGGCATTTATTTTCTAAATTAAGTGTTGCGGAATATGTCGCGCTGCAAAGTATAGAGGCGATCAGCGGGGATTCTGCTATTTATGGCGGCAAGGCATATCTGACTGATCTGTCCGTCCGGATGCAGATGAGCATTCGCAGGACATCAAAGACGGTAAGGGATCTCAGAGATTGCGGCTATGTCAAATGGTCACATGATGGAAATGGTACGGACGGCACTTATGTAACGATCACGGATGCCGGTGCGAAACAGCTTCATGAGCAGGAAACGATCATTAAGGACTTTTACGGAAATGTAATTAACAAATTCGGCAAAGAGAATATGATCAATCTGTTGATCCTGATGAAGGAGCTGGATACGGTTATGGAGAGTGAGATTGAAGAAATGCAGGTGGTGAAGAACGATGATGAGTCTGATGAAAATGAATGAGTATGTGGCAATACAGGAAAAGATATGCGAGAAAAATGATTATATCGCACCAAGATTATATGATGAATATGGAGTAAATCGCGGACTTCGCGATGACCGCGGAGTTGGTGTATTGACCGGTCTGACGAATATTTCAAAGATTGTATCCTCTAAGGTGCAGAATGGCAAGAAAGTACCTTGTGATGGAGAACTCTGGTACAGGGGTTATCGGGTGGAGAATCTGATCGGAAGTCTGGGAGAAGATGAACTGGGGTTTGAAAAGGTGGCATATCTTCTGTTGATGGGTGAGCTGCCAAATGCAGAAGAACAGCATGAATTTGAGAAGATCATCGGTGGGCTTCGTACGCTGCCATCGAATTTTACAAGAGATGTTATCATGAAAGCGCCGACAGAGGATATCATGAATTCCATGACACGTAGTATCCTGACGCTTGCATCCTATGATAAGAATGCAAAGGATACCGGTGTGAATAATTCTCTGCGTCAGTGTATCCAGCTGATCAGTGAATTTCCGATGCTGGCTGTATATGGATATAATGCATATAATCATTATGTAAAGAATGACAGTATGTTCATCCATCGTCCGGCAAAGAATCTGTCAACGGCTGAGAATATTCTCATGCTGCTTCGTCCGGATAAGAAATATTCCAAGGTAGAGGCAAAGGTACTTGATACGGCACTGATCCTTCATATGGAGCATGGTGGTGGTAATAATTCAACCTTTACAACAAGAGTTGTTACGTCCTCCGGTTCGGACACCTATTCCACAATGGCGGCTGCTATGTCATCCTTAAAGGGACCAAAGCATGGTGGTGCCAATATCAAGGTTATGGAAATGATGGATAATATTCGCGGACATATAAAAGACTATGAAGATAAAGATGAGATAGAAGCATATTTAAGCAAGATCCTGAACAAGGAAGCATTTGACAATAAGGGACTGATCTATGGTATGGGACATGCCGTATATTCCTTGTCAGATCCGAGAGAGCGGGTGTTCAAGGATTATGTCGTTAAGCTGGCTCATGAAAAGGGCAGGGAAAAAGATCTCAGGTTGTATGAGAACATAGAGGAGCTTGCCCCGGAGCTGATCGCAAAGCAGCGCAAGATCTTCAAGGGTGTAAGTCCAAATGTGGATTTCTACAGCGGATTTGTATATGACATGCTGGGAATCCCGATGGAGCTTTATACAGCGATGTTTGCAGTTGCACGTATCGTTGGATGGAGCGCACACAGGATCGAGGAGCTGATCACGAATAACCGGATCATGCGTCCGGCATATATGAGTATCATGGAGAAAAATCCCCAGATATAAACAAAAGCCAAAAACAAAGCGTAGTTTATAACATGAGAACAGACAGGTTATAAGAGCCCATTGAGGTTCTTATAATCTGTCTGTTTTTATGTATGGATCGCTGTATCGACTATAAAATAAATCAGATAATACAGAAGAAAATATACAGAAGGAATCTGCATAAACATACATTTTACATAAATAGAAATGCAACGGATCACATATACTTAGAAAGAAATGTAAAATTTTCGGGTGCTTTTTAGAGGGACCCGAAAGTGCTGAAAATATGGGGAATCATTTGGAGAATGCTGGTAATACATGGAAAATGAATGATTTTACCATAATTTTACAAAAAAATTTCAAGTGGTTGATAGCAGCAAAAAATGGGATGGTGTAAATTGAAGAACAGTGAAGTAGAAGAGAGATAGATGACGTATGAAAGTAACATTTGAAGATGTAAAAAAGAACAAAGCGGTTCAGACATATATAAGGATGGCAGACGAATCCTTACATGCAATGGGATATACAGAGCATGGATTTGCACATGTGGAACGTGTAGCAGAGACGGCAAGGGAGATACTGCTGACGCTTGGCTATTCCGAGCGTGAAGCGGAGCTTGCGAGTATTGCAGGGTATCTGCATGATATTGGAAATGTTGTGAACCGGGAAGGACATGCGCAGTCCGGTGCGGTCATGGCGTTTCGAATATTGGACGATATGGGTGCAGATCCGGAGGATACAGCGACGATCATAACAGCAATAGGCAATCACGATGAGTCGGCGGCATTTCCGGTAAATCCGATTGCAGCAGCATTGCTGATCGCGGATAAAAGTGATGTGAGAAATTCGAGAGTCAGAAATACGGATATTTCATCCTTTGATATTCATGACAGAGTGAACTATGCCGTAAAAGAAAACAAACTGAAGATTACCAGGGATTCACATATTGAGCTGAAATTAAAGATCGATAAATCTATGTGTGCCGTTATGGATTATTTTGAGATCTTTTTACAACGTATGATCCTGTGCAGGAAATCAGCCGAGGTGCTTGGGCTGGAATTCTGGCTTACGATCAATAAACAACGGGTAATCTGACAGGGGGTGTATGGCGATTCAAAGAATATTTCAGTACATAAAAGAGAAAATAACAGGAGCGATAAAAAGAATGAATAACGGAGAAAAGAATCTGAAAAATGCAGAAGTGGCAAATGAGAAAATACAGCAAGAAAAGCGGGTAAAAAAGGTGAATCATATCGGATTGTATGAAAATCGTGAATTATCATGGCTGAAATTCAATGAACGAGTGCTGGAAGAAGCCGAGGACACCAGTGTTCCATTGTGCGAGCGGATGACATTTTTGTCTATCTTTCAGAGCAATCTGGATGAATTCTTTATGGTGCGTGTCGGTTCGTTGGAGGATCAGAAGCTGTTAAGCCAGAAACTCCGGGAGAACAAGACAAATATGACAGCGGGAGAGCAGATCGAGGCAATCTTAAAACGAGTTGCAGAACTAAACGAAAGAAAGGATGCCGTCTATGCTTCCATTATGAAGGAGGTTGGTGAGGAGGGCGTTCATCTGACGGATTTTAAAGCACTTGCAAAATCAGAGAGCAAATATCTGGAAGAATATTTCATGAAAGAGATCGTACCGTTGTTATCGGTTATGATCGTTGGAAGAAAGCAGCCATTTCCGTTTTTGAAGGGACAGGAGATCTACGCGCTTGCTGTTCTTGGTACAAGGAATGGTAAGAAAAAAATAGGGATCATTCCATGCAGCAGTTCTGTATTTCCAAGACTGATCCGGATTCCGACGAAGGATGATACCTATATGCTGGTCGAGGAACTGATCCTGCATTTCCTGCCAAAGGTGTATAAGGACTATAAGGTTCTGGAAAAATCTGTGATCCGCGTAACGAGAAATGCGGATATTGATTTTAATGCAGTCTATGATGAAGATCTTGACTACAGAGATAAGATGGCACAGATCGTAAAGCTCAGAAAAAAGCTTGCACCGGTACGGCTGGAATTATCCCGTGATATCAATGAAGATATGATAAAACAGGTATGTGAGTATGCAGAGATGGAAGAGCCACATGTATTCTTAAATCAGGCTCCGCTTGATCTTTCATTCCTGTTCCAGATCGAGGATATTCTGAGAAAAGATGCAAATCTGGTCTATCAGAGACGTGTACCGCAGCCATCTCCGATGTTAAAGAGCAATGAACATATCATACCACAGATTTTGGATCATGATGTTTTATTATCCTATCCGTATGAGAGCATTAAACCATTTCTGCAGATGCTTCAGGATGCTGCCCGTGATCCGGAGGTTATCTCTATTCGTATGACACTTTACCGTCTGGCAAGAAATAGCAAGGTGGTAGAGGCACTGACCGAAGCTGCTGAAAATGGCAAACAGGTCGATGTACTGGTTGAATTAAAGGCGAGATTTGACGAGGCAAATAATATTGAGTGGAGCCGTACGTTAGAGGATGCAGGCTGCCATGTCGTATATGGAATTGATGGCTTAAAGGTTCATTCAAAGCTGTGTCTGATCACCAGAAAGGTTGGAGATGAGATTCAGTATATTACGCAGGTCGGAACCGGAAATTATAACGAAAAGACTTCCAGATTATATACGGATCTGTCGTTGATCACAGCAGATAAGAGAATTGGAGAAGAAGCAGCAAAGGTATTTCAAGCGATTTTGCTTGGTTCAGTAGTAGAAGATATGGAACATCTGCTGGTTGCACCAAAATGTCTCCAGAATAAGATTCTTGCCATGATCGAGAATGAGATTCAGATCGCAAAGGAAGGAAAGCCCGCCTATATCGGAATCAAGATCAATTCACTGACGGATAAGAAGATCATAGATAAGCTGATCGATGCATCCAGAGCCGGAGTAAAGATCGACATGGTGATCCGTGGCATTAACTGCTTAAGAAGTGGAATACCGGGAGATACCGATAATATTCATATTGTAAGTATTGTAGGACGTTTCCTGGAACACTCCAGAATCTATATTTTCGGAACGCATGACAGGGATAAGGTATATATCGCATCGGCTGATTTTATGACGAGAAATACACTTCGTCGTGTGGAGGTCGCAGCGCCGCTTTATGATGAGACGGTGAAGAATAAAGTCAGGAAGATGTTTGCAACGATGCTTCGCGATAATGTGAAAGCCAGAGAGCAGCAGCCGGATGGCAGTTATCAGAAACTGTCAATGGTGGGACCTGTCTTAAATTCCCAGGAATATTTTTACGAGGAAGCATATATGGAAGCCGGAGATGCTTTTCATCAGCTTTTAAGAAAGCAAGATATGGATACGGAGAAGAAACAGACGGTGTAATTCAGACAAAGTCAGAAAATAGAACCTGGCACAGGGGAAAATGTTATTGAAAGTTTACCTGTAAATAGATATACTATAAGTGGTAAAATAGGTTAAAAAGATAAGGAGTTTTAACACGATATGAAGCTTTCGATAACAGGATTATTTAAGCGGCATGTAAAGGAAGAAAAAAAGCCGCAGAATATAGATGCAGGTCAGGAAAAAGAACCGGCTTCCATAATTCAGACAGACATATGGAAGAAACCATCATCAGATGGGCTGGTGGATTATCATGCTGTAACCGGAGAAGGAACACCGGAGTATCAGGAACGGCAAAACAGTTTACAGCAGATGGAAGCATGGGCGAAAGAGAATCAGATTCCGGTCGGCAAGCGTACGGTGACCGATTATTACTATGACAGTAAGATCGTACCGGGACGGGTTGTGCTGATGGGACTCGGAAAAAATGTCCGTGGCAGTATGCAGTATATTTTAAATGAATTAAATCATAACGATGCATTTAAAGATTTTCATATCTATGTCAAAACAGCCAAAGATACAGAAGAGATTGTAAAGACCTATATCAGACAGAACGGATGGAACCGTACAGAGGCGGTGACTCCGGATTCTGTCTATATGGAGTTGATCGAAACGGCACAGTTTCTTCTGACTGAGGTGTATTTAACGGCTGCATGGGTGAAGAAAGAAGGTCAGATGTACATTAATATCTGGCATGGAACCCCGCTTAAAAAACTGGGACTTGCAAAGAATGCAAAAGGAAAACATAAGAATGGCATTCAGCAGAGCAATTTCATTGATGCAGACTATCTGTTATATCCAAATGATTATACAAAAAAACATATGCTGGAATCCTATAAGGTAGCAGAACTGATGCCGGGCAAGGTTTTAAAGCTCGGTTATCCAAGAACCGGTGGTATGTTAGAAGCTGCGCAGAGTGACCAGACAGAATTGCGCAAGATGCTTGCACCGAACGGGGAGCACATTTATGCCTACATGCCAACCTGGAAGGATTATCTTAAGGTCGATCAGGTTGTTGCGGAATCAAAGGAGCTTCTGGATTATCTGGATGCAAATCTCCGAGAGGATCAGATCCTGTATGTAAATCTGCATCACAGAGTCAGTGATTCGCTGGATTACAGTCAGTTTAAGAGAATCCGCCAGTTCCCTCCGACCGTGGACAGCTATAAGCTGTTGGCATTGACGGATGCACTGATCACGGATTACTCCAGTGTATTCTATGATTATCTGGCACTTCGCCGGCAGATCGTTTTATATTGCGCTGACTATGAACTGTATCGTAAGAAACGTGGCACTTATATGGATCTGATGGAGCTTCCTTTTGATAAGGCAGTAACACCGGAAGAGGTACTTGCGGCGATCAACCGTGGTAAGACCTATGATGATGAAGCAGCATATCAGGAGTTCTGCGCTTACGATTCCGTTGAGAATGCGCATAAGCTTTGCAGCTTATTCATGGGAACCGAGGATGAAGTTGAAGTAGAAGCGATTCCGAAAAATAAGAAAAAGAAAGTAATGATCTATTCAGATGCACTGTCCGAGTGTACGGAGACACAGTGGCTTAGAAAAACAGCGGAAAACTGTGCCGGAAGTGATACGGTGGAATTGTTTATTTCCTGCAATCAGGATATGGTCAATGAGAATAAGGATTCAGCATATCCGTTGCTGAATAAAGTTCCGGTTATCGGAACAACCGCTGATTATTTTCCAAGTGCGATGGGACGTACAGCGAAGAAACTTTACGAAAGTGGGAAGATTACGATAGGACAGGCAATGTCCGTATGGAAATATGATTATGCAGCAGCAGTCAGGCGTTTTCTGGGACGTGCTGCCTTTGATCTGGCAGTATTGCTTGATGTGACAGATCCGGAAAAACTTCTGGCATTGACATTTATGGATCAGCCAAATAAAATAATGATTATCAGTGACCTTATGTACAAAGAGATCACAGAAAATAATAATACATTCCTGAAGGATGCCTTACAGGTAAGTGCATCTTATA
Source organism: Clostridium sp. AM46-21 (assembly GCF_003480025.1). Classification (NCBI taxonomy): domain Bacteria; kingdom Bacillati; phylum Bacillota; class Clostridia; order Eubacteriales; family Clostridiaceae; genus Clostridium; species Clostridium sp. AM46-21. The sequence goes on along the minus strand of NZ_QUIB01000013.1, from coordinate 85,249 downwards.
TGAGGGCAGTATTTGTGAAGAATGAAGAGCAGTATGCATATATCAGTCAGATGATCGGGGATGCATGTCCGGTTTGTTATATGAAGGATGCAAAAGATCTGACACAGGCGATCAACGCTGCTGTGATGAGAGAAGGAGAATAATATGAAAAAGGTAATAACATATGGAACCTTTGATTTGCTGCATTACGGACATATCAATCTGTTACGGAGAGCAAAGGAATTGGGAGACTATCTGATCGTTGCACTTTCAACAGATGAATTTAACTGGAATCAGAAGCATAAGAAATGTTATTTTTCTTATGAGGAAAGAAAGCAGTTATTAGAGGCGATCCGTTATGTTGACCTTGTCATTCCGGAGGAATGCTGGGAACAGAAATCAGAAGATATCAAAGAATTTAAGATTGATACCTTTGTTATGGGAAATGACTGGGAAGGGAAGTTTGATTTTCTGAAAGACTATTGTGATGTCGTGTATCTTCCAAGAACACCGGACATTTCAACCACCCAGATTAAAGATGATCTTGGAAAATAAAAGGATGGTAGCGGAAAATGAAGTTTCATCTGCCTTGGAAACGGGAACAGGAAAAGAAAGAATATACATTGATCTATGATGGAAATGGCGGCAGACAGAACGGTGAACGTTTTGTCCGCCGTTCATTTTGGCTTCCGGACGGGGGCTTCGGGAAAGAAAAAAAGTTTGTTTCAAATACTGATGGTGGGGATTTGACTGTTGAAACAGTATTTTCCAATTCCAATCTGAAGTGCATCGGTTATTATGCCAGAAAGCGTACAGAAGAAGGCTGGATATGGTATGGAACGGATCATAACTGGCACGATTCCTTTTATGACGGCACGGTTTGCAAGCAGTTGATACCGATCGCAGCATCGGTAGAATCTTTGTATGAAGCTGCGGATGATGAGATCTATCTGGTTGCACAGTGGGAGGATGAACATGGAATCCGCAGAAACTGTGGATATGAGATATTCTCGAAAAAACTGATGGCACATGCATTTGGCGGTATGGATGGTACAACCTATCATAATACGGCAGAGGCATTTGAACATGGGAAAAAGGAAGGCTATCAGTCGTTTGAGATCGATCTTTCCTATACGGAGGATGACCGTCTGGTATTGTGTCATGGCTGGACAGAGAATAATTGTAAGTGCACCGGGGTTTCATATAAGCCGGAATTTGCGCATATGACATATGAACAGGCAATGCAGATACCGATCCACGGACATTCGATCATGGACGCGAGACAGTTCTATGAAAAAGTAAAGAATGAACCTGCCTATACATTTGAAATTGATTTCCATAATATAAAAAAAGGGAACGAGAAACGGGTTGCCGCTATGCTGGAGGATTTCCGGCAGGATGAAGGTCTGCTCGATCGTCTGCTGATGCAGGTATACAGCCAGCCGATGTATGAACAGATCGACTCCGTATATCATTTTGCAAATTATATGTATCTGGTTGGATTAAATATCGATAAGCTGGATTCGATCCTCACTTATTGTCTGGATCATGGAATATGCAGTGTTGCAATGCGGACGAATTTTGTAACAAAGGAAAATGTCCGTAAGGTACATGATGCCGGACTGTATGCATTTTGTTATACGGTTTCAGATGATGCTGTTTATGCTAATTATCTGCTCCAGCTTGGTGTGGATATGATCTGTACAGATTTTGTAACGGAAAAAGCACTGGAAGCAACGAAGGAAACATTTGGCAGATATCCGTTTATGGTGTGGTACAACAGCAACCATAAGGAAGCGGTCAGTCACTATCCGGAGGCAGTCGATGGAACCGGGAATGTAGGAACACTTACCCGGTTGAAGAGTGGAAATCTGGAATACAGGGACAAGACGATCTGGGAACATACCGGAGATCAGACACTGCGGACATGCGGATACGAAGTACCGGGAAAACGATTTGCCGGATGGAAACTGCGCATATCCATTGAAGGAAAAAATTTGTGGTATTCGACGGATGGATTATTCCATGCAGCGAAGGACTATACGGTCAGAAAGAGTATTCAGGCATGTATTTTCAAGGATGGAGATGTGCTCCCGGATTTCGATGTCAGGAAGAATATGAAAGTAATTATGGTAGCAGTATGGGAGAATCTTGATTGATCCTCCCATATTTTAAATAAGTTTATATGCTTATCAGTTATTCTATTTGCCTGTGCCTGCTGTCAGGGGGGATAGAAAACACGTTTCATTTCCTATTCTGCCCGCACGCCTATTTGCCGTCAGCCGCCCTAACTTACCCTTACGGGTTCAGACAAGGGCTTTGTGCCGGCAGCTAGTGCAGGCATCATAACGGAAATTACACTTTATGTTTTCTATCCACCCTGACAGCAGACGCAGGTGAATGGAATGTCGGATAACAAAAATAGATGAAAGGATTAAAAATAAATATGAAGATAGTATTTTTAGATCGTAAGACGATAGGAGAAGACATTGACTTGACGGGCTTTGAGGCTTTGGGAGAAGTTGTAACATATGAGATGTCACAGCCGGAAGAAGTTCCGGAGCGGGCGAAGGATGCAGATGTTATCATTGTGAATAAAGTCCCGGTAAATGAGCAGACGGTTGGAACGGCTCAGAATCTGAAGCTGGTTTGTGTAGCGGCAACCGGAACAAACAATCTGGATAAGAACTATCTGGATAAACGGGGAATTGAATGGAGAAATGTAGCCGGATATTCCACTACGATCGTTGCACAGCATACATTTGCCATGCTTTTTTATCTGCTTGAAAAGCTTCGGTATTATGATGATTATGTAAAGAATGGCTCTTACCAGAAAAATGATGTATTTACCTGGTTTGGCGAGCCGTTTACAGAGCTTGCCGGAAAGACATGGGGCATCATCGGACTTGGAGCGATCGGAAGGAAGGTAGCAGATATAGCAAAGGCATTTGGTGCCCATGTGATCTATTATTCAGCATCTGGCAGACCGGCACAGGAGGGTTATGAGCAGGTTGATCTGGATACACTTCTTCGGACTTCTGATGTCATATCGGTTCATGCGCCATTAAATGAATATACCGGGAATCTGATGGATAAAGTGGCATTTGCAAAGATGAAACGATCCGCGATCTTCCTGAACCTTGGACGTGGACCGATCGTAGTAGAAGAAGATCTTGCAGAAGCCTTGAAGCAGGGCACGATTGCAGCCGCAGGTTTAGATGTCCTTCGGACGGAACCGATACAGCCGGACAATCCGCTGCTTGCTATAAAGGACAGCCATAAGCTGCTCATTACGCCACATATCGCCTGGGCAAGCACCGAAGCCCGTACCCGCCTGATGCAGATCGTCCTTGACCATGTAAAGGGTTTTGTTGAGAAGAGATAGCATTAATACAAAAAACGTTTGGATAGCTTAATATGCGGAAGATGAATGTGATACCCGGAATCGTCATTGAACTGAAATCATATATGGGTATAAATGTTATGAGATTAACCTGATACCCGGAATTGTCATTGGCCTGAACGCATATACGGGTATAAATGTTATGAGATTAATCTGATACCCGGAAATTATTAAGAAGATGGGTATAGTGTAAAATAAAATGATTTTATACCCATAAATAAAATGATTTCAGGGTATGGATGCTTACTATGGGCTATAATACCCGAAAGTAAGGTAGAGATAAGGGTATAGATTATTAAAATAAAAGCAGATACCCCAAAAATAAAATAAGATGTGGTATGAAGTGTTGCAAAGTGACTTGATACCCATTAACTATATGAAGCGGGGGGAAAGAATTAGTATAGTGCAGAAAAATAAAATAGAGGACCCTGAGATATATATTCACTATTATGAAGCAAGCCTATCTGAATGTCGGTCCTTAGCGATCTGCGAAAGCAGGAGCCTAGTACCGCTACATGAAGATAGAACGAAAGTGTCTTGCGTAATAATATGTGAATTAGATCTCAGGGTCCTCTATTTTATTTTAACAATTTATTCAAAAGGCTGCTTATTATGACGGCTGAAGAAATCACGCGTTTCCCTTGCAACCACACCGCTTAAAGCAAAGATGGCGATCATATTAGGAATAGCCATCAGTCCGTTGAAGATATCGGCGATCGTCCATACAGCAGAAACTGTCATGTAAGGTCCGATAAATACAGCAAGAATGTATAACCATCTGTAGATCATGATGGATTTCTTTTTGCCGCCGGATAAGTATTCCAGACAACGCTCAGAATAATAATCCCATCCAAGGATCGTCGTAAATGCAAAGAATACCAGACAGAGCATTAACAGGAAGCTTGATATCGTTGCAGGAATCGGAAGTCCCTCGTTAAAAGCATATGTGGTAACCTGAACACCCTGTAAACCTTCCACTTTCCATGCACCGGTAAGAACAATGGAAAGACCTGTCATTGTACAGATAATGATAGTATCGATGAAAGTACCGGTCATGGATACAAGTCCCTGACGAACCGGTTCCTTTGTCTGGGCAGCGGCTGCTGCGATAGGAGCAGAACCAAGACCGGCTTCATTTGAGAAGATACCACGCGCGACACCTTTCTGCATAGCACGATAAATGAACCGGCGATACCACCCGCAACAGCAGAAGGCTTGAAAGCGCTCTTTACAATGATAACAACAGCCTCAGGAATTTTAGTGATGTTGCAGATCAGTAACATCACACATATAACAACATAGATAACAGCCATAAATGGAACGATGATCTGGGATACGCTTGCGATACGCTTCAGTCCGCCAATCAGAACGAGTGCAACACATACACTTAAGATCAGGGAAGCGATAACAACGGTCCATGAATAAGTACCGATTCCCGGAATATTAACCGTCCACTGCATGTCAGGATCAAAGAATGAATTAACAGCGGAAGAGATACCATTTACCTGAGAGAAGGTTCCGATACCGAACAGACCTACACAGATACCAAAGAAAGCAAATATTTTTGCAAGCCATTTCCATTTTGAACCCATACCTTTTTCGATATAGTAGAATGGTCCGCCAAGTGCATGGTTGTCCTTGTCAACGACACGATATTTGACAGCCAGAAGACCTTCTGCGTATTTGGTTGCCATTCCGAAGAATGCAGCAAGTACCATCCAGAATAATGCTCCCGGTCCACCGGCTCCGATCGCAGTTGCTACACCAACGATATTACCGGTTCCAATCGTAGCGGAAAGAGCAGTACACAGTGCACCAAAGGAAGTAACCTCGCCTTCGCCTTCTTCTTCGTTTTTGATCATCCATTTGAGTGCTAATGGCAGTTTGCGGATCTGAAGAACGCCCATCCGGATTGTGAGAAGAATTCCACCGACCATAATAAGGACCATAAGTGGAGGACCCCACACAAAATCATCGATTTTTGTTAAGATTTCATTTACAGTTGCCCACATGATTTTCTCCTTTTCATTTTTGTATTGTGGTGATGTGTTATTCTGATAAATTATATGAATAAAATAAAAAATTATAGTATGAAAAAATCAAATATTTATAAAAATAACACAATATTTTAATATAATACATACTTTTCTACGCTAATGCAACAGAATTTGCTTAATTTCGTGAAAAAACAGCGGTAAAAACAGCAAAAATTACAAGAAGAAGACTATTTTTTTGACTTGCGGAGTTGGAAATCCGATAATAAAATTACTATAAAAATAAAAATGCCGGATAATATCAGATGCGGTTCATAGGAAAAAATACCATATAATACAAGATCGGTTTCATATAAATGTGTTGCATAATACGGAGGCATATTAACAGACTGCGTTGCATGGTACAGAATATATATTAGCGGACTGCGTTGCAAAACAGTAAATGTATAAATAGAAAAATACAGGAATTTACAGGAAAGGATATAATTGCAGAATGAATCAGAAATTAACTATCAGGGAATGGCTGCCGCTCATCGGAATGACGGTAGCGGCATTTATATTTAATACATCGGAATTCATGCCAATCGGTCTTCTGACTGATATAGCAGATGATTTTCGGGTCACGGAGGCAAAAGCGGGGATGCTGATCTCAGCATATTCATGGGCGGTTATGCTGTTATCACTGCCACTCATGCTGCTTGCATCAAGGATCAGCTTCCGAAAGCTGCTGCTGGGAACGATTGCATTATTTGGAATCGGTCAGATATTATCAGCGGTTGCAACCGGATATGCGATGCTGATGGCGGCAAGGATCATAGTTGCCTGTGCACATGCGGTCTTCTGGTCGATCGCATCACCGGCAGCAGTTAAGATCGTGCCGGAGAAGTTCAGGTCGTTTGCGATGAGTATGGTAGTAACCGGTACATCCATTGCGATGATATTTGGACTTCCGCTTGGAAGGATCGTTGGATTATATGTAGGATGGAGAATGACATTTTTCTGTGTTGCGGTTGTTGCATTTCTTGTTCTTATCTATATGGCATTTGTATTCCCGAAGGTTGAAGGGGGTACATCCTTTAAGATGAAAGAACTGCCGGCGATATTGAAGAACCCGGTTATGCTTGGGATCATATTAATGTCGTTCTTAGTTGCGGGTGCATACTATACAGGCTACAGCTATATTGAGCCGTTTTTGAAGCAGATTGCAATGTTTAAGGACAACCTTGTTACTATAACTTTAATGTTGTTTGGAGCGGCCGGAATTCTTGGAAGTTTTCTGTTCTCCTGTGTATATGACAAACACAGATATCATTTTATCCGTGCATCGATCACACTGATTGCTGTTGTCATGCTTTGCCTGAAACCGGCATCGAAATTTACGTGGACAATGATATTGATCTGTATGCTGTGGGGTATGGCTGTAACGGCATTTAACGTTACTTTCCAGTCAGAGACAATCAAAGCGGTTCCGGAGGAAGCCTCCGCTGTTGCCATGTCGATGTTCTCAGGAATCTATAATCTGGGAATTGGATGTGGCACCTGGATCGGTGGACTGGTATGTACACATGCATCGATGGGGTATATCGGATTTGCAGGGGGGATCATGGCAGTTATAGCAATCCTGTATTGCAGCTTTATACTGATCCCACAGATGAAGAGAAAGTAGATAAATACTTGTATAGAATGCGAAACTATAAACTGTGCTGATCAGTTGGAAAAGGCATGGTTAATAATCTCTAAAAAAAATATAAATTTATCGTTGACATGAGTAATCCCCGGTGCTATACTCATGGACATAGCAAAGGCGCTACGAAATATTCGTAGTGCCTTTTTCTTTTATCGGGAGGCATAAGTTCCCCGGTACAGGACAAAGAAAAACCTGATATCCGGCTATACGCGCGGACCGGATGAGGGGAAAAATGAAGTAAAATGCGATGCATGGGGCGTCTGTTAAGGATAAGTCTCCATGTATCGCATTTTTGAGTTTTAGGAGGTAAGAACTATGACAAGTGAAATTTTAGATGCAATTTCTGGTGAAGTGTACGGTGTCTGGTTCCTGATCGGAGCGGCATTGGTATTCTGGATGCAGGCAGGATTTGCGATGGTAGAGACAGGATTTACCAGAGCAAAGAATGCCGGAAACATTCTGATGAAAAACCTGATGGACTTCTGTATTGGTACAGTTGTATTTATCCTTCTTGGTTTTGGACTCTTACTTGGTGAAGACATGGTTGGTTTGATCGGTAAACCGGGATTTGACATATTTACTGATTATGCAAATTTTGACTGGTCCAACTTCGTATTTAACTTAGTGTTCTGTGCAACAACAGCGACAATCGTATCCGGTGCGATGGCAGAACGTACAAAATTCATTTCTTATTGTGTATATTCAGCAATTATCTCAGCAGTTATTTATCCGATTGAGGCACACTGGACATGGGGCGGCGGCTGGTTAGCTCAGATGGGCTTCCATGATTTTGCCGGTTCTAACTGTATTCATATGGTTGGTGGTATCTGTGCATTGATCGGTGCAGCAATCCTTGGACCTCGTATCGGTAAGTTTGTAAAGGGCAAGGATGGTAAGGTTGAAAAAGTAAATGCATTCCCTGGACATAACCTTCCGATCGGTTGTCTCGGTGTATTTATTCTCTGGCTTGGCTGGTATGGATTCAATGGTGCAGCAGCAACAACCGTTTCAGAACTTGGTTCAATATTTGTAACAACAACAATTGCTCCTGTTGTTGCAACAGTTGTAGCAATGATCATTACCTGGGTAAAATATGGTAAGCCTGATGTTTCAATGTGTCTGAATGCATCTCTTGCAGGTCTGGTAGCAATTACAGCTCCTTGTGATGTCTGTGATGCTTTCGGTGCTATCGTGATCGGTGCTGTTGCCGGTGTATTGGTTGTATTCGGTGTATGGCTCTTAGATTACAAATTACATATTGATGATCCTGTAGGTGCTGTTGCAGTTCACTGCTTAAATGGTATCTGGGGAACAATCGCAGTTGGTCTTTTCGCTACAGATACAGCTCCTGCATTTGCAAGAGGTATCGGTGATGGCGTAACATATGGTGCAAACCAGATTGCAGCCAAAGGTTTATTCTATGGCGGTGGTTTCAAGCAGCTCGGTATTCAGTTCGTAGGTATGGGCGCGACCATCCTCTGGACAGCAGTTACGATTACAATTGCATTCCTTCTTATTAAGAAGATCTTCGGCCTTCGTGTATCAGAGGAAGAGGAAATTGTTGGTCTGGATTCATGCGAGCATGGTCTTCCATCTGCATATGCTGGCTTCAGTATCGTTGATGTATCAAATACAATGACAATGGATGTAAATGAAAACACAGATCTTGGTGTAGCTGATTATGATAAGGCTTCGGATACATTAAAGAATGCAGCAGTTAAGGTTGCGGAAGCTCCTGTTACAGCATCTCCAAGTGGTATCTACAAGGTAGTTATCATTGCAAAGCTTGCACGGTTTGAGATTTTGAAGAAGGCATTGAATGATCTTGGTGTAACTGGTATGACAATGAATCAGGTTATGGGCTGTGGTATCCAGAAGGGTGCCGGCGAGATGTACCGTGGTGTTGAATTAGATGCAACCCTTCTTCCAAAGGTTAAGGTAGAAGTCGTAGTCAGCAAGATTCCTGTCAGTGCAGTTATTGAAGCTGCTAAGAAGGCTCTGTATACCGGACATATCGGTGATGGTAAGATCTTCGTATACAGTGTTAATAAGGTTGTTAAGGTTCGTACCGGTGAGGAAGACTTTGCAGCTTTACAGGATGTAGAGTAAATTACAAATAACCTATAATTATATAGAAGAAAGAGCCAGACCGGTGAGTGCCGGTCTGGCTTTTTCTTTTAAGTGTAGAAATAGAAATCAGATAGTTCACAAAATCTTCACATAAAATTAGCACTCGCCTCTTGACAGTGCTAATAAACGGTGCTATAACATAGCTAAAGATAAGGAAAGGGATTAAGAAAGAAGATAAAAGAAAAAATCCCGGAACTTATAACATACAAATTCGACACCTCAGTTTCTCTGACAGTGCTAAACATACAAAAGTCTAAGTGCCTCAAGGTTCCATAAGGAGCTGAGATTTCCGACACTGGTTTGAAATTGAAAGGAGTAATGACTTATGTTAAGACCTAGTATTTTTGGAGAAAGTTTATTTGATGATTGGATGGATGATTTCCCATTCGGTAAGGAATTTGAAAAGGAAATGTTTCCGGAGAAAAGCCCGTTGTATGGCAAACATGCTAAGAACATGATGAAGACGGATGTCCGTGAAACAGATGATAGCTATGAAGTAGACATTGATCTTCCTGGATTTAAGAAGGATGAAGTAAATGTCAAACTGGAAGATGGCTACATCACCATTTCCGCTGCAAAAGGTCTGGATAAGGATGAGAAAGATAAGAAGAACGGTAAGTATATCAGACGTGAACGTTATGCCGGCAGCATGAGCAGAAGTTTCTATGTTGGTGACGGTATCAGTCAGAAGGATATACATGCAAAATATGAAAGTGGTATTCTTCGTCTGACCCTTCCAAAGAAAGCACCGGAAGCAATCGAAAAGGAGAACTTCATTGCCATCGAATAAAATGTGTTGATATCGAGCCGTGCGAATAAAAAACATGACCCCTTATGTATATGTATACAGATATAAGAAAGGGAGTGTAGATCATGGATAAGAATCCAAAGCATCCATTGAAGAAAAAGAAAGCAGTTCAGAAGGTATGTGCAACAGCTAATCATAATGCACAGGAGGTTGAAGCTGCAGCACCAAAGTCAAAGAAACATACTTATTAGAGTGAATAAATCAACAAATAAAGAAAAGGTTCCCCGCATTTGCCTGTAGCCCGAAGAACTACAGGAGACAAGTGCGGGGGATTTTTTTGCTTTATAGGAACAGAAGTATCATCGGAAGCATTTTCATCGAAGGCATTTGGTGACAAAATCGAAAAAATATACATGGAGGAGTGCAAAAAAACACAGTTCTGTGATACTCTATAAACGGAGGTGGTTTTATGCAGGAACAAAAAGGAGCAAAAATAGGAGCATTTGTTTTCTTTTGCTTTGGTGTGATGATGCTTGCCCTCGGAGTCTGGGGCATAACAAACCTGTATGATCAGGGAGGAATCTTAACATGGGGGATTGTACTTGGATTCGGATTGATATTTGCATTGACAGGAATCGTATTGTTTATTAATTCGATGGAAAGTGTATCCAATCGGGTCAAACAATTACTGGGTTGCATTCTGGGAACTTTGGTATTCATGAGTTTTGGCTTTGTAGGTCTTTTGGCAAAAGGGTTAGGCATTATGAGACTTTTCCTTTTGTTTTTCGGTGGTATAGGAGTGCTGCTTCTGATACAGGGAATTCGTAACTTTATAAAAGGAGAGAGCGATGATGTCGTTCAGACTTCCGGATATAACAGTCAATATGGCGAATATAATAGTCAGTCCGGATACAACAGTCAGTCCGGATATAACGGCCCATATGGTGTGTATGGCAGCCAACCCGCAGACATAATAATAGAAAATAGCGAGAAAACATCACCATGGGTTACAGATACCAGACAGGATTCACAATGGCAGCAGGGGACTCCGGGCACACCATTTTCAGGAGATGCTGGAAACAAGGTCTATACCAGTCAGGTAAATGATGATGCTGCAGGATATGGAAGTGGACTGTCTCCGGAATTTGACCGGATGATGAACGGCATGGATATGGATCCTGCACAGCGAGAGAAGGCAAGAAAGATTGGATCGGCAGTTCGGAAAGGCGCGAATATTTATGCCGGAGTCATATGTATTGTGGTCGGAGGTTGTTTTATATTGGCAAACAGCATTATCGTGCTTAGTTTTATTGTCATGCTTATTCAGACAGCAAGCCTTATGGCTGTTATGAATTCATTGTTCTCAACTGTAATGTCGGCAGCATTGTTGATCGTAGGAATATTCATGGTCGTTCGTGGTGTGAAGATCCTCCGGGGAAAATAAATAAGTGATACTTATCTGAAAGACATACAAAATCACTTGCATAAGTGAAGCGACATAGCAGACCGGTAGAAATAGTTTGCGATTTACATACAGGCAGGAGGACAAAAGGTGAATCAGATGGAATTAACGATTTTGGATTTTATACAGGAGCATATGAGAAATGCATTTCTTGATGTAGTGATGCCATTTGTATCGACACTTGGAAATGCAGGGGTCATCTGGATCGTGCTTACGATCGTGCTGTTGATCAGTAAGAAACATAGAAAGACAGGAATCCTGATGGCACTTGCACTGGTATTTGACGTTATACTTTGTAATGGCATATTGAAGAATGCGGTAGCAAGGACAAGACCCTTTGATGTAAATACAGCGATTCCCCTGTTAGTGAAGAAGCCGACAGATTATTCATTTCCATCCGGTCATACGGCAGCTTCCTTTGCAGCAGTAACTGCATTGTTTTTGCAAAAGAGAAATTCCGGTATCCGGCACTGGTGCTTGCGGTGCTGATCGCATTTTCCAGACTATACCTGTATGTGCATTACCCGACCGATATCTTAGGTGGCATTCTGGTTGGAATTCTGTGTGGTGTAATAGCATATCTGATTACAAGAAAGAAACTGAAGTTTGGTTCAATGAACGGATAGAAAGAAAATGGGGGGCTGGTTATCACCTGAATAAAGACGAATAAAGAATTAACAAAATTTAACAATTATTTTCGTTTTCTTTCCATAAGAATGTAGTAGAATGGTGTAAAAGTTTTGATAACACAGACCAGAGAGGAAATCTTATGGACGATACACATGCAAATCAGATCAATCCTTCGATCCGGGGACTGACAGAAAACGAAGTAAAGAAACGAATCGAAAAAGGGCTGACGAATCAGACCGATATATCGACGGATAAAACGACGAAAGAGATCATTCTGTCGAATACACTTACATACTTTAACTTAATATTTCTTATTATCACAGTATTATTGATCCTTGTTGGTTCCTTTCGGAACCTGACCTTTTTACCGATCATCATAGGTAATACATTGATCGGTATCATACAGGAGCTGCGTGCGAAGAAGACACTGGAAAAAATGAATTTCTTAAATGCACCTCATGCAGATGTAGTCAGAGATGGGGTTTTACAGCAGATCCATTCGGAAGACTGGTAAAGGATGATGTCATTTTACTGACAGCCGGAAAGCAGATCTGTGCAGATGCGGTTGTTATCGATGGCAGCATTCAGGTAAATGAATCCCTCCTTACCGGTGAAGCAGACGAGGTAGAAAAGACGAGCGGCAGTTCTCTGTTATCCGGCAGCTTTGTGGTGTCCGGTGAATGTTATGCCAGACTGGAAAAGGTCGGAAATGAATCCTATATCTCAAAACTCAGCATGGAAGCAAAGACCATGGGAAGCGGTGAACAGTCCGAGATGATCCGGTCGATCAACCTGATCGTAAAATGGGTTGGTATCATCATTATACCGATCGGTATTATTCTGTTCTGGCAGAGCCATTTCGTAAATGATGACTCGATCCGGAAGAGTGTAACCTCGACAGTTGCAGCTATCCTTGGTATGATCCCGGAGGGCTTATATCTTCTTACTACGATTGCACTGGCACTCAGTACGATGAATCTGGCAAAACGAAAAGTCCTGCTGCATGATATGAAAAGTATCGAGACACTGGCACGTGTCGATGTGTATGTGTGGATAAGACCGGAACGATCACAGAGCCTGTTATGAGTGTCAAGGATATGTTCTTAAGTAAGGATAGCCGGAATCCGTTAAAGACGACGGACGAATTAAAAGGGCTGCTGATTGATTATACAGCAGCGTCACAGGATAATAACGCTACGATGGAGGCATTGAAGAAATATGCCGATGAGGCAGACGGTAGTGTCGGAAAACACAGAGTACCGCTTGACCGTCTGGCATTTTCATCCAGTTTGAAATACGGCAGTATTACATTTTCGGATGGCATCTATCTGCTTGGTGCACCGGAATTCATCATGCGGGATGATTATGCGTCAATCGAGAAAGAGATCCTTCCTTATGCCGAAAAGGGAGATCGTGTGCTGTTATTTGGAAGATATGAAGGAAGCAGTATTGCAAATGGATTATCTGACAGAGTAACACCGCTTGGCTTTGTGGCACTGGCAAATCCGATTCGTGAAAATGCGGTAAAGACTTTTGCATACTTTAAGAGTCAGGATGTAGCGATCAAGGTTATATCCGGTGATAACCCAAAGACGGTATCACAGATCGCAGTTCAGGCGGGTATTGACAACGCAGAAAGCTATGTGGATGCAACGACACTTGATACGGATGCAAAGATCAAAAAAGCCGTACGGGAATATACGGTTTTTGGTCGTGTGACACCGAAGCAGAAGCAGAAGCTTGTGCAGGCACTTAAAAAGCAGGGGCATACCGTGGCGATGACAGGTGATGGTGTCAATGATATCCTTGCAATGAAGGATGCGGACTGCAGCGTGGCGATGGCATCCGGTAGTGAAGCTGCAACACAGGCAGCACAGGTCGTTCTGCTGGATTCCGATTTTGCACATATGCCGGATGTGGTATACGAAGGACGACGGGTTGTAAATAATGTACAGCGTTCCGCCAGCCTGTTCCTTGTTAAGAATATATTCTCACTGTTGATGTCGCTGTTCTCGGTTATCTTTATGATCACCTATCCGCTGGAACCGGCGCAGATCTCATTGGTCAGTATGTTTACGATCGGTGCTCCCGGATTTCTGCTTGCACTTGAACCGAACAGAGACCGGATCAAAGGACATTTCCTTACAAATGTCATGTTCAAAGCATTTCCGGGTGGCCTTACTGACGTAATTGCGGTTGGCGCGTTAGTGATTTGCGGTGAGGTATTTGCCCTGCCGGAAGAAAGCATCGGTACGATCGCAACAATGGTGCTTTGCGTTGTTGGCTTTATGATCCTGTTTAAGATCAGTGAGCCGTTAAACAAGATGAAATATGGTGTGATCGGACTGAACATCATTGGATTTATATTCTCAGGATTTTTCCTGAAGAAGTTATTTGCATTGACCGATCTGTCAAATATCTGCGTACTGCTTATGGTGGTATTCGGATTCGCGGCAGAATCCCTGTTCCGCTACCTCACCCTGTTGGTGGAGAAGCTGCAGGAATACTATAAAAAGAAAAAACCAAAGCTTAAGAAATATCTGGAGCTTAAATAGAGACAGGCAGCCCACAAAGCAGGGCTGCCTGATTTTTTGAGGTCAGAAAAAATCCTTGACTTATATATAAGATGTGTTTATGAGTATTGACATTATATTTTATTTCTTATAAAATTAATGATACAGTACGTATCAAAAAAGGAACACGGTAATGAACAAATCAGAGAAACAAAAAGCAAAAGAAAATGAACGACGACAGCGGATCCTGAATACTGCATTTCGCATCTTTGTAGAAAAGAAGATTGAAGCGGTAAGTATGGGCGAGATCGCTGAGGCGGTCGGTATCGGCAGGGCGACCTTATTCCGGTGCTATTCGAATAAGACAGAGCTTGTAATTGCAGTCTGTGCGGCACAGTGGAAAGCATATCTGGACGAGCTGGATCAGAACAGACCAATCTCATCGGTTCAGGATATTCCGGCAGTCGGACGATTCATATTCACGCTGGACAGTTATATTGAAATGTACCTGAACCATAAGGAACTGCTTCAGTACAATGATAACTTTAATCACTACGTCACACATGAGGGCGTAGATCCGGAACAGCTTGAGAAGCTTCATGCGTCGGTGTATTCGGCTGATACTCGATTGCATATGATGTATGAGAAAGCAAAGGAAGATCATACCCTTCGCACGGATATACCGGAGGATGAATTTATGCGTGTGACCGTACATACGATGATGGCAGCATGTACCTACTACGCGGGAGGCTTTATATGGGGCGCAGAGGATAACAGGGATTATATGCCGGAGTTGATACGTTTAAAGGAAATGATCATAAACTATGCGACAGCATCCGTATAACAGGATGCAGGGGTACTAGGGATATAAGGGATACGTGCATGAATGAAAGGGAGGTAAATATGAGTAAATTAAAAACAAAGAGAAAAAAGCATTATCTGACAGCCGCCATGCTTGCCATGCTTGCGATTGCGACGCCCATAACGCTTTATGGGTCAATGACAACGTATGCACAGACGGAGGATGCAGCAGAGGTAGAAGTCGATGAGGGAATCGGATATCATTATCAGAAGACCGGAGAGGCATTGGTAGAGCAGGTAGACAGCTATAAAAATATATGGCGTATCTATGCTTCTACAGAAGAAAAAAAGTATATTGCAACGATCACATATGGAGGCGAAGATACAAACTATTCCGGTCAGTTTGGATTATTTTCAGATTATGAAGATGTATTTGCCAAGTACAATATCGTGCAGGTAGAAGTTGGAGAAGGACTGACATATTTTAATGTATATAGTCCACCAGAAAATCTCCAGTATGAATATATCTATCTTCCAAGTACGATGCAGAAATTAACAACAGCACTGGTGCAGCAACAGAAGAAGCTGAAGGAGATCACGATTCCGGCATCTGTTACAGAATTCAATTCAGGTTCGTTCAATCATGGCATGTTCTATATGGATGAGTCACTGGAGAAGATTACATTTGAGGAAGGATGCAAGCTTACTTCATTTGGAAAGAATGTTCAATATTTACTTTACGGTTGTAAGTCTTTAAAAGAATTTACGGTTCCGGCTTCCATTGAAACGATACCGGAGAGGTGCTTTTATAATTCACAGTATCTTGAGACGATCCGGTTCGAAAAAGGCTCAAAGGTTGAAAGCATAGGAAAGGAAGCTTTTTATGCCTGTTACGCTTTGAAAGATGTTGAATTAGCGGAAGGACTTACAACGATCGGAGAATCAGCATTCCGAAATCTGGATCAGATGGAGAAGCTTGTGATTCCTGGTACAGTCACAACGATCGGTATATGTGCATTTTATGATTGTGACGGATTACAGGAGATCGCAATTCCGGATTCCGTGATATCAATTGGAAAAGCAGCATTTGCATATTGCGGGAATGTTACCGATATACAACTTCCTAGCCAGTTAGAGATGATTGAAGAGCAGGCTTTCATGGGATGCTCAAAGGTATCATCACTTCGGATTCCGGACAGTGTTAAGACAATTAAAGATGAAGCGTTCCGTTATATATATATAACCGAGCTGCCGTATATGCAGAACGTGACTACCATTGGAACCCGGGCATTTAGCATCAGTAATCTGCGAAGCCTTGAATATCCAAAATGCTTGACGGATTTTACAGCGACTTCATTGGATGGTGGCGGAAATGCAAAAATCAAGTACATAACATTTGAAGACGGATGTGCCTTGAATACCTTGCCGGAAGGCTTATTTTCTACATATAAAGAAAATAATACAAATCTGAAAGAACAACGTGAGATTAAGCTGCCTCTTTCTTTAAAAGAGTTAAATATGAATGTATTTTGTGGTTCATGGAACCGAACGATGGTAGAGATTCCGCACAAAGATAAGGATTCTTTGCAGTTAACTTTAACAGATTATGGAGATAAATCAAAAGAGACGATAGCGAATAGTTTAAAGAGCATGTACTATATGGTACATTCATTTGAGATTTACAGATGCCTGACGGAGACCTTTGGTGTGCCAAGAGATCACATCACTTTCCATGAGGAAAAGGTGGGCTGGAAGTTGACCGGTGTAAAGGATGGCATATATACCTATACGGCAGAATGTAGTACATGTGGAGAAGTCAGCAAGAGCTTGACCTATGATGAAAATGGATTTGCAACGGTGGATGGTTCCTATCAGCCGGCTGAGCAGGTCACGGCGGAGAATTGTAAGGCATTTGGATTAGACGAAAATTACATAGGATACTATGCAGTAAGCAATGCCGGACAGTTATACTGATTTGCTGATTATGTAAATGGAAACGGAGATGATGCTACGGCACATCTGTCGGAGAATGTCGTTCTTTGCAATGATATTGAGATGAATGATACAAGTGAATGGGATGTATGGACAGATGAAACGACAAATGTGATCAACTGGCCATCTCTCGGATCTTATAATGTTAATTTTACGAAATATAACATTATATATCAGGGAGTTTTTGACGGAAATCATAAGACGATCCGGGGCTTGTATCGGAAAAATCCGGGATATGATAATCAGGGCGGACTGATCGGATATATCGGCAGATCGGGAGCTTTAAAGAATCTGACGATAGAGAAGTCTTATGTAACTGCATGTGCAGTATTTGCAGGTTTCAATAATGGGTCCGTTACGAACTGTACAGCCGGAAGACTGCGCACAAAATATTGTGGGCATGGCGGTGCTGTTTTTGTATATAAGAATTATGGAATTATGGATGCCTGTGTGAATACAGCAGATGTAGAATGGATCGATAAACAGCGTGAAAATTGCTTTGGCATAGTAGATATGAATTATGGCATTGTAAAAAACTGTGTCAATCGTGGAGCAATCAATAATACCGGAGGACGCATTAGCGGAGATGTGGGAGGAATTTGTGATTGGAATAAGGGCAAGATCCTGAACTGTTATAATGAAGCGCCAATTACATCAACCGGTCAGGCAGCCGGTATTGTAAGAGATAACAAGGGATATGTTGCTAACTGCTATAATAAAGGAGCACTTACAGGAACATATGTCGGAGGTATTGCAGCAGGAACCGGTGTGGCAGAAGGCGGTGATGTAATAATCGTAAATCCATCTATTGGGGGGTGGGAAGATACATCCGGCGGATCTTCAGATGATTCGGAAAGCGGTTCTACGGAAGCGGAGGAATTGGTTCCGGTTTCTCTGTCACAGTATGGAATCTATTATTGTTATAATACAGGAGCTGTTACAGCTTCGGACAGTTGCGCCGGAGGTATTGCTGCTTATGCAATATGTAGTAAGGGTACGATCTACGGCTGTTATAATACAGGAGATGTTGAAGGTGGTTCCCATACCGGAGGAATTGTAGGAGGGGTAGAGAATGCTCTGATAAGAGACTGCTATAATTATTCCACGAATATAAAGACAACAAATGTTGCAACCAGCTTCCAGAATAATGAACCGCATGCATTTGCAGCGCCTATTGCAGGTTGTGTTTCATCTTATTTGGGAAATGCAGTGGTATCTGCCTGCTGTTATGTGGGAGATATTGATGTGGAAGCTTACGGATATTCCATGGATTTGAAGGGACATAAGGTGACATTTACTGATAATGAAGCTATGACAGCGGAAGATTTTGAATCCGGTAAGGCTGCCTGGAAACTGCAGAATGGTATCAATGAAGATCTGAAGGCTTCCGGAGGAAAGCAGTTATTTGTATGGAAACAGATAATAAGCGGAGCAGAAATCGAACGATATCCGTATCTTGATTTAACAGAGGAAGAAACAAGCAGAAGCGTTATGCAGATGACCTTCCATTATACGACCGGTGGTAAAGATCTTGCAGGATATGGATATACGAATTACAACCATGCAGTTACCGAGACCCAGGCACCGACTGTAACAGGAAAGAATGATGCGATTCATACATTCGACTGGTATGAAGATAAGGAACATACGACCTTGTATGATTTCACGCATGTATTAACTACAGATAAGGATGTATATGCAGAAGCATATGACCTGTATACTCTGGAATTTAAATTGACGGAAGGTAGTTATGCATCGGCAAGCGTTGATAAGAAGAAAGTGACAGAGCTTATCACCGAGACCGGTGAGACTGTTGTATTTACAGTAACACCGGATACAGGATGCATATTAGAAGGGGTAAGCTTGGATGGAAAGACACTGAAGCCGGATGAGGATGGCAATTATACGATATCCGATATCTCAGCAAATCATACGGTAGAGATTACAACAAAGGAAACAGAAGTTACATTTACCTACAAGGCCGGCGAGCATGGAACAGTAAAATGGGTAGGTGACAAGACCGGTTCCGGTGAATTGACAGAGACGATCAAGGCAGTAAGCGGAACACCAAAGGGAGTTCTTCCGGTGGCAGATCTTGGCTGGCATTTCGTGAAGTGGGTTGACAGCAAGGAGGGTAGTCCGTCCTATTCCATAACCGGACTCTATCCAACTGCGGTAAACGGTGTTTTTGAGGGCGAGACCTACACCGCAATCTTTGAAAAGAATATAGAGACTTATGCGATCTCCGGAACTGTTCGCGATCCCGAAGGCAATCCTGTACCGGGTGTAACAGTTAAATTAAAAGGAAACGGTGATACAAAAAAGACGACATCAGCAGAAGATGGCTCTTATCGGTTCGAGAAATTAGAAGAGGCAGAATATCAGTTAGCAGCCATAAAGTATTATGAGAATAACTGGAAGGCAGAGAGTGAAACCGCTGGTGTCAGATTAGAGGGATCGGATGTAACCGGTCGGGATCTTAAGCTTTCGATGAACAGAGCGACAAATACGAAACCTGACGGATGCATCGAGTATTACAGAGTTACACTTACAGAGAATGCGCAGGGCTATCTGGAAGAAACAGGTGGCGACGTAGTTGAAGATTCAGACTATACATTATCGGCAAGAGATAGATACAGCAATGCCCATGCGGTTGTCTATGTATACGAAGCGGTGAGGGGATTTGATGGTAACTATTATAAACTGTCTGATGAAGTGGCAGAGACACTTAAGACAGATGGAAGATGCTATACCATTAAGAACATTGGAAAAGACTACATCATAGATGTGAAAGCAGAAGATGTGGTCCCGAACCGGTATGAGGTTACGATCCCATCCGGTGGGGATGATTATACGATCCTTCCGGAGAAAGAGGGAGAAACGATCAGTTATGGCGAGGACTATTCCTTTACAGTTAAGGCTGCAGCCGGTCGGTGTGTGCTTGTATCTGCAAATGGCACAAGGATAGAATTTGCAGATGGAAAGTATACGATCAAAAATGTGACAAAACCACAGAAGATCGTGGTTGAATTTGCGGATCAACATACCTGTGGAGAATGGAAGGTTGTTACACCTGCTACTTATGATACGGCAGGAGAAGAAACAAGAACCTGTTCTGTATGTGGAGCGGTTGAGAGAAGAGAGCTGGCACAGCTTATCTGCAAGCATGTATCAAAGCGTCTGGTAACAGATAAGAAAGCAACCTGTACGGCGGCAGGAAGTGGACATTATGTTTGTGATACCTGTGGGAAGACAGTGCAGACAAATGTCAGTATAGCAGCAAAGGGTCATACCTGGACTGCATGGACAGTGACAGTGAAGCCGACTACCTCAAATGCAGGGGAAGAAAGCAGAACCTGCTCTGTATGTAAGAAGGTTGAGAAACGTCAGGTCAGCAAGTTAAGCCAGAAAAAATATACGATTACTTATAAGTTAAATAAGGGTAAGAATAACAGGAAGAATCCGAAGACCTATACATCAGCGAAGAAGGTTGTATTAAAGAAACCGACCCGGAAGGGATATGCATTCAAGGGATGGTATACAAATAGTAATTATACGAAGAAGATAACCTCGATCAAGAAAGGCTCAAAGAAGAATTATACCGTATATGCGAAGTGGTCGAAGATAAAGGTGAAGAAGACAACCGGACTTAAGGTTACGAATACGAATGGCAGGAATCTGGTTGTGAAGTATTCAAAGGTATCCGGAGCAAAGGGATATCAGATCACATACGCGACCAATTCTAAGTTCACCAAGGGCAAGAAGGTTGTCAATACAACGAAGAGAACGAAGACCATAAAGAAGCTGAAAAAAGGAAAGACCTATTATGTACGGGTCCGTGCATATAAGAAGGATTCTACAGGCAGGAAAGTATATGGTAAATACAGTAAAGTAAAGAAAGTCAAGATAACAAAATAAGATTAAGACAAAGGAGCATGATTAAGAATGTAATCAGGGGCAGGATAAAAAGTTTGCTTTTTATCCTGCCCCTGAATCTGATTATTTATTCTATTTATCAGCATCGATTACTGATTGGATCTGTTTCATAAGAGTGTCATAGTTATTCTGGTCATCGATACCGCCGAGCATAGGATCTCCGACGATATTACCATTCCTATCGACAAGTATGGTTGTAGGAAATGCCATGATGTCGGAGGCATATTTACCTATGTTTGAATCAGAGTCAATGGAAATATTGCGGTATTTGGCACCCTGACTGTCAAGAATGGCTGCGGCCTCCTTGATAGCATCTTCGTTTCCGTCAAAGGTCTCTGTGTTGATACCTACTACCTCGCCTCCCATCGATTTGATGGCATCGTTTAATTCATTAAGCTTGGATAATTCTGCGACACAAGGTTTGCAGCCGGTAAACCAGAAATTAACGACCGTTACCGCATTATTGGAAAACAGGCTTTCGTCAACAGAATTACCATCGAAATCCTTACCGGAGAAACTCTTGAAAGGTGTGATTTCTTCGGAACTGTCGTTCTGGTCGGCGCTTTCTGATCCTGTATTATTATTTTCGATTTCGGATATCTGCTTTTCAATCTGTCTGATGGTTTCAATATCATCGTTAAGTGTTTTCAGTTCATCATCTGTAAAGGATTCCTTGTTTGATTCCACGGCGCCGGCCAGATAATCGGCATAATCTCCGCTTGGATCAGCGCTGCTTTTATTCATCATGCCAAATACCTTGTTCCATACATCCGCATGATCTGCAAAAATCTGGTTCTCCTGCTGATATAAATCATCCAGCTTCGTGTTGGAATTGTCCGCAGCTTCAGTGGTGGCTTCTGTCTGGTTTTTTTGTGAACTCTCAGTTGTGGCCGATCCTGATCCGCTACATGCCGTGAGAGATAATGCTGCACAGAGAGTGATAATAGGTATTAATGTTTTTTTTGTCTTCATAGATAATTGCTCCTTTAAATAATAATTTAGATAATATTAGTGTGGCTGATTGTTACACGTTGGTTTTGGAAGATTGCTTATGTCCCTTTTGGGAACATGGTCTCCCCATAAACTGATAGCAGATCGCGTCTTTTGGACAGGCCTTTATACATGCTCCGCATCGTATGCATTCCGGATGATTTGGTGTTTTGCATACATCTACATCCATTTTGCATGCCTTTGAACACTTACCGCATCCGACACATTTGCTGCTTTCAACCTTGATATTCATAAGGCTGACCTTGTTAAATAATGAATAGATTGCTCCAAGAGGACAAATCCATTTGCAGAAAGGCCTGTAGAACAAAATACTCAGTATAATAACCGTAATTAAAATAAGGCACTTAAAAGAAAACAGTTTTCCAAGTGCAGAGCGTATAGCTGCATTTCCAAGTGAAAGTGGTATAGCCCCCTCCAGAACACCTTGTGGACAAATATACTTACAGAAGAACGGGTCTCCCATTCCTATGGAGTTCGTTACAAGCATCGGCAGAAGTATAACGAAAACAATCAGGATGATATATTTCAGGTATCTTAACGGTTTCAGTCTGGCTGTGGAAAATTTTTTCCCCGGTATTTTATGAAGCAGATCCTGAAACCATCCAAATGGGCACAAAAAACCACATATAAATCTTCCGAGGATCACACCGAGCAAAATGAAAAAACCGGTTATGTAGTATGAAAACTTAAATTTGAATGAGCCGACAACCGCTTGGAATGCCCCAATCGGACACGCTCCTGTTGCAGCGGGACAGGAGTAACAGTTTAATCCCGGTACGCATACTGTTTTGGCTTTGCCCTGATAGATCTTGCCTTTAAATAAATTGGGGATGTGAATATTAGTAAGCAGCGTGGCAGCTGCCTGTATCCATCCGCGTATTCTGGCTGTTTTTTTTGATATTGATTTGTTCTTATCCAATTCCTACACACTCCAGACATAATTTTATTGCTTTGCTGAGCACGGCAGCCGCTTCACCTCTGACTACACCATAGCTGATCATTGCTATACCTGTGATGAGTAAAACGATCTGAGATATTTTCCTGTACTTCAAGATATTGCAGCTCCTTTCTTGATTGTGTTTGTTGACCAGCTGACCTGGGTATTATACAATAGATGTTGTAAAATTTTTGTTAAGAAACAGGTGAAAGATTTTTGAGATTATTAATAGTTGAAGATGAGAAACAAATATGTGATATGGTTGCGAAAAGCCTGTATGGTGTTGGGTATGAAGTGGATACCTGTTATGATGGGGAAGAGGCTCTTGAATGTATCCTTACGGAGGATTATGATCTGATCGTTTTGGATCTGAATCTGCCCGGTATGGATGGAATGGAAATCTTAAGAGAACTCAGACGGGAAAATGAGGAGACAAAGGTTATTATATTATCTGCAAGAGGACAGATCGCGGATAAGGTTGAGGGACTGGATGCAGGTGCAAATGATTATATGGAAAAACCATTTCATATAAAGGAACTTGAAGCACGTATCAGAAGTCTGACAAGAAGAAAATTTGTGCAGAAGGATGTATGTCTGGAAAGCGGCGGGATAAGCTTTGATACGATAAAACGTGAGGCATATGCAAAAGGGGAAAAGGTTTCCCTTACAAGAAAAGAAAATGGTATTTTAGAATATCTGCTTCTCAATCTGGGAAGACCGGTAAGTCAGGAAGAATTGATGGAGCATGTCTGGGATGCATCCGTGGACAGCTTTAGTGGAGCAATCAGAGTACATATGTCTTCGCTTAGAAGAAAGCTTAAGGCAGTGCTCGGATATGATCCGATTTTGAACAAGGTGGGAGAAGGGTATAAAATACGAGAGGAGGCCGACAGATGAAAAGAATATCGCTACAGTGGAGACTTACATGTATAATTATATTATATATTGCGCTTATATGTGGATGTCTGACTATGCTTATTTATAAAAATGGTGTGTACTATATTGATTCTCTGCAAGAGACTGTTGATGCCAGGGGAGATGATAACGGAAGCTCTTCGGATGAAATATATATCAGCATTCCGGAGGATAACTGGGATGATTTTGCAAATGATTTTTCCGTTCAGGTGTACAATAACAAGGCAGACTACAAAAAAAACAGCCTGATAATTTCAGCCTTGCTGGCGCTTCTGGGTGGTGTGGCCACGTATTTTATCAGTGGACATGCCCTAAAGCCGATTGGTAAGTTTTCTGATAAGATTGAAGAGGTACAGGCACAAAATCTGGCAGATTCACGAATAGAAGAAAACAATGTTAAAGAACTGAACCAACTGAGTGTTTCGTATAACAAGATGCTTGAACGTCTCTCGGATGCATTTGATATACAGAGACAATTTACCGCAAATGCGGCACATGAGCTTCGAACCCCATTATCTTTAATGCAGATACAGCTTGATTCATATAATTCCAATCCGCATCCGGGCAATGATGCAGATACCGAGCAAACGATAAAGATGGTTACGGAACAGAATGACAGACTCGGTAAAATGGTAAAAACCCTTCTGGATATGAGCGAGCTTCAAACTGTGGGGAGAGACGATGTAATAATGGTCAATGCTCTTGTTGATGAAGTATTGGTGGATCTGGAACCGCTTGCACAGGAAAAAAATATAAAACTTATTGGAAAATGCGCGGATATAAGGATGATCGGAAGTGATATCCTTATTTACAGGATGGTATACAATCTTGTTGAGAATGCTATAAAATATAATCATTCTGGGGGACGGGTTACAGTGACCGCATATCAAAAGGACAAACATATTTACCTGTCAATAGAGGATACCGGAAATGGAATCCCGGAGGAACTCAGGCAGCGTGTGTTTGAACCGTTCTTTCGTGTGGACAAATCCAGAAGCCGGGAACTTGGTGGTGTCGGACTTGGACTTGCGCTTGTTCATGAAATCGTAAGTGCGCATGATGGGACAATTACAGTCCGGTCTAATCCATCCGGAGGTACGATTTTTGATGTGAGTTTTACCCAGTGATCATTCCTGAAATGTGTGTGAAAAAATAAAATAAAAATAATTAGCACTCACCTCTTGACAGTGCTAACAAAAAATGTTATGTTAACTACTGTAATGAAAGTGTATCTTGAATTACAGTAGTTTTTATATGTCAGGAGGTAAATGATTATGGATATGGACAAATATACAAGAAAGTCGCTTGAAGTAATAGAAAAAGCGAAAGATAAAGCCCTGGAATATGATAATCAGGAGCTTGCACAGATTCATTTACTTGCAGGATTGCTTGAGATAGACGAAAGCCTTATTTCGAAGATTTTTGAAAAACTCGATATAGATGTAACAGCAGCGGTAAATAGGGTGGAAGATAAGCTTGCATCACTGCCAAAAGTAAGTGGCGGAAATCTGTATGCCGGAAATAATTTTTCAAAGGCGCTCATTCAGGCTGAAAAGGAAGCAAAGCAGATGGGAGACAGCTTTGTATCGGTTGAGCATCTGTTCCTTGGACTGATCGAAAAAGCCGATTCCGATGTGAAGCCATTGCTTAAAACATGGGCGATCGATCGGAACACATTTTTAAAGGCTCTGGCAGATATCAGAGGAAATAAAAAGGTAGACAGTGAGAACCCGGAAGATTCCTATGAAGCAATGGAGAAGTTCGGATACGATCTGGTGGAACGGGCAAGAGAGCAGAAGATCGATCCGGTTATCGGACGAGATGCTGAGATACGAAACGTGATCCGGATCCTTTCCCGTAAGACCAAGAATAACCCGGTTCTGATCGGTGAACCTGGTGTAGGTAAGACAGCGGTTGCAGAAGGTCTGGCACAGCGTATTGTCAGAGGTGATGTGCCGGAAGGCTTGAAGAATAAGAAGATATTCGCACTGGATATGGGTGCGCTGGTTGCCGGTGCCAAGTATCGTGGTGAATTTGAGGAACGTCTGAAGACAGTTCTGGATGAAGTAAAGAAATCAGAAGGTGAGATAATCCTCTTTATTGATGAGCTGCATACGATCGTTGGAGCCGGTAAGACAGATGGCGCAATGGATGCAGGCAATATGTTAAAGCCTATGCTTGCCCGTGGCGAACTGCATTGTATCGGTGCGACGACACTTGACGAATACAGACAGTACATTGAAAAGGATGCCGCTCTGGAACGTCGTTTCCAACCGGTACAGATCGATGAGCCGACGGTAGAAGATACGATCTCCATTCTTCGTGGTATCAAGGAAAGATATGAGGTGTTCCATGGAGTTAAAATCTCGGATGGCGCATTGGTAAGTGCAGCGGTACTTTCCAATCGGTACATTACAGATCGTTTCCTTCCGGATAAAGCGATCGACCTTGTCGATGAAGCCTGTGCGATGATCAAGACGGAGCTGGATTCCATGCCGACCGAAGTCGATGAGATCACAAGAAAGATCATGCAGCTTGAGATCGAGGAAGCCGCACTGAAGAAAGAAGAAGACCACCTGAGCAAGCAGAGACTGGCGGATATACAGTCAGAGCTTGCAGAATTAAAGGATAAAGCAAATAACCTGAAAGCCAAATGGGAGAATGAAAAGGCAGGCGTTGAGAAGATCCGTAACCTGAAAGAGGAGATCGAGAAGATCAAAAATGATATTCAGGTTGCCCAGAGAAATTACGATCTGAACAAAGCAGCCGAATTGCAGTATGGCAAACTTCCGGCAGCTCAGAAAGAGCTGGAACTGGCAGAGCAGTCTGCATCGGAGAAAGAACGAAAGCTGGTACATGAGGTCGTATCAGAAGAAGAAATTTCGGAGATTGTATCCAAGTGGACCGGTATTCCGGTAGCCAAACTGACGGCGAGTGAAAAGAGTAAGACACTGAATCTTGCAGATGAACTTCATAAGAGGGTTGTCGGTCAGGATGAAGCTGTTGAATATGTCAGCGATGCGATTATCCGTTCCAAAGCAGGAATCAAGGATCCAAGCAAGCCGATCGGCTCATTCCTGTTCCTTGGACCAACCGGTGTAGGTAAGACAGAGCTTGCAAAGACACTGGCAGAAGCTTTATTTGATAATGAACAGAACATGGTTCGTATCGATATGAGTGAATATATGGAGAAATACAGTGTATCCAGACTGATCGGAGCGCCTCCTGGATATGTAGGCTACGATGAAGGCGGACAGCTTACCGAGGCAGTCCGTAGGAACCATATTCGGTTGTCTTGTTCGACGAAGTAGAGAAGGCACACCCGGATGTATTCAATGTATTATTACAGGTATTGGATGATGGACGTATCACGGACTCACAGGGCAGAACGGTAGACTTTAAGAATACGATCATCATCATGACATCGAATATCGGTGGTGTGGATATCGCAGAAGGCGGTGGCGAGATCACGGATGAGATACGGGAGACAGTTATGAACAAACTGAAACAGCACTTCCGTCCGGAGTTCCTGAACCGTATCGATGAGACGATCATCTTCAAGTCATTAAGCAAAGAGAATATTGGCAGTATCGTTGATCTTATGGTCAAGGATCTGAACAAACGTCTGGCTGGACAGGAGATCACGATCAAGCTTACGGATGAGGCTAAGAGTGCGATCATCGATCAGGGCTATGATCCGGTCTATGGTGCAAGACCATTGAAGCGTTTTATTCAGAAGAATGTTGAGACACTGGTTGCCCGTATGATCCTTGCAGGTGAAGTATCCACCCAGTCAGCGATCATCATTGACTATGACGGTCAGAAATTGACAGCGAGAAATGAGAAGTAGTAATATAAACAGGTAGTAAATGCCTGGTGACAACTAAAATAAGCATGATAAAAGGGATTGGCATTGAAAATATTTTTCGGTGTCAGTCCCTTTAATCTTATTTTAATGATGGTATGCCATTGTATATTAAGATAGGGAGGTTGTGTCCATGCGCATTTTGGTTGTTGAAGATGAATTGGATCTGAATCATATAATATGTAATAAACTGACAAAAGAAGGATACAATGTAGATGCCTGTTTTGACGGGCAGGCAGCACTTGATTATCTGGAGACGGCAAGTTACGATGGAGCTATAATGGATATTATGATTCCGAAGAAAGATGGTATGTCGGTTTTAAAAACAATCCGGGCAGAAGGAATACAGGTTCCGGTGCTTTTTTTGACTGCAAAGTCCGAAACGCAGGATATTGTCAGGGGACTGGATGCAGGAGCCAGTGACTATATGACAAAACCGTTTGAGTTTTCGGAATTGCTCGCAAGGTTAAGGGTAATGCTTCGTACTGTACATATAAGTAATGACAGCATTTTGAATTATGGGTCATTACAGATTGATACAAATAATCACCGGGTTGTCCGGGATGGTGTGACTGTCGATCTTACAGTCCGGGAATATGCAATTCTGGAATATCTGGTGCGTAACAGGAACATTGTTGTCACAAGAGAGCAGATCCGTGCAAATATATGGAGCATTGATGATGATATCAATTCAAATGTAGTTGATGTATATATTCGATATCTTCGCAGAAAAATCGATGATCCTTTTGAAGAAAAACTGATACATACGATCCGGGGAGTAGGTTATAGACTGGAATGTTAAAAAGGAAAATCTCATTTATTAATTTTACTGTTATTGTTTGTGGACTTATCATTGCAGCAGGAACGATATGTCTTTTGTTGATGCAGAAGAATCTGATCAAAGAGGATACTAAATATCTGGCTTATACAGAACTGGCGCAGGAAGTGAAACGTGCAAAAAAAAATATAGGATTTGATGAGAATGAGAATCCGTATATAAAAAGCGATTTTTACGATCTGGAAGAGAAAGATACTTATAACGAAAATGTATATGTGTTTTACAGTCAAGAGACGGAAGTTTTCTTGATGGCAGAATGCCGGATGATTCCAGAACCGGGCTTGATATCGGATTACAGAGTCTTACAAAAGTAACCTTTCAGGGAGAGCGTTATTACGTAGCAACCAGACGAGGAAAAAGGAAGAATGGAACGGAGGATGACAGTTTTTATCTGGTATGTGCTATGATGTCGGAACAGGCGGTGAAAGAAAATTATCGCGGACTGTGGCATCAGTCATATTTGGTGATAGGAGTTGTTGGCGTATTTTTTATTTTATTTGCCCTTTTATTAAGATATCTGATCGCTGTACCAATGAGACAGTTGAATGAATCGATAAAAAAGAGCGGGGAGAATCTGGATTTTACGGATAGTCTGGAATACAAAGGATGTTTTAAAGAACTTCAGATGTTAACAGATGCAAATAATCATTTGTACCAGAGAGTGCAGCAGGAGTTGGAACGTCAGGAAGAATTTAATGCGAATGTATCCCATGAACTTCGTACGCCTATTGCTGTTATGCATGCACAATGCCAGGTGTCGAGAGAGGTGGCAGAAAAGAAGCAGGATAAAGAAGCAATAAAAAGTATAGAGGTATTTGAGCGACAGACAAACCGTATGAAGAATCTGGTTGATCAATTGCTTCAAATGACTGCAATAGATAGAAAGGGGACAACATTCAGTATGGAAGATATTGATGTTCGGGATGTAATTGAATCTGCATGTGATGATATAGCATATATTGATACGAAACAGATTACATTTGAATATTCCTTTCAGCCGACGATCATACATGCAAATATGAATCTTATCTATATTGTTATAAATAACTTGCTTTCAAATGCTGTAAAGTATAGTAATGAAGGAACTAAAATCTATGTGTCCTGTGGAGAGAAAGACGGAAAGTCGTATATTCGTATTCAGGATGAAGGCTGTGGAATAGAGAAAGAAAATATATCCAAAATATTTGAAAGCTTTTATCGGGAAGAAAAAGATCGTAATGCGGAAGGTTTTGGTCTGGGACTTTCACAGGCAATGAAGATTGCTGAGTTATATGGGGGAGGGATTTATGTTGAAAGTACAAAGAATAAAGGAAGTATTTTCACATTTTTTATTCCAAAACCTTAAAAATAAATAGAAGAATGTCGAATTTTTAATAGAGCTTTAATATTGGATTTTTATAATCCGATATTAGGGTTCTTTTTTTATGTAGAAAGAACAATATATCGAGTAGGACTTGCTTGGAGGATTATATGAGAAATTATAAACGATTGATTCATTTGTTACTTGGACCGGTTCTATTCCTGTTGGCATGCTTTCTTTTACCGCATGCAGTTCTGCCGACATTTGCAGAACGGGCAGCAGTTGGAACGGTACTCTGGATGGCATACTGGTGGGTAACAGGTCCGGTAGATTATGCAGTAACGGCGTTTTTGCCGATTGCGATCAATGCAGTAGTTCCTATGGCGGAGATGAAGGCCATAATATCGAATTATGCGGACGAAACGATTCTGCTATTGCTTGGAGCTTCGATCATAACAGTATTATGGGAAAATACAGGACTGGACAAACGAATTGCAATCACGTTTCTGCGTCTGATCGGAAACAGTCTTAGAATGCAGCTTGTGTTCTGGTTTGCGTTGTCAATGGTATTATCTGCGGTGCTTCCGAATGCAGTAGTATGCGCAACGATCACGCCGATCGCAGTTTCTATGCTGAAATATATTGGAATGGATGACGTGAAAAACAGCAAGACGGCATCGAAGATCCTGCTGACGATCGCTTATGCGACAGGACTTGGTGGTCTGGCATCTCCACTTGGTGGGGCTATGAATCTGGTAACGGTGGAATATATCCAGCAGTTGACCGGAAAAGAATATATGTATTCCTCCTGGGTTATCCGGTTCCTTCCGGTTATGCTGATTTTAATGCTGATCAATGTAGTATTTATTCTTCGTGATGTAAAGAAGACAGATCTGTTAGGTGGTTCCAGTGAATATTTTGCGGAACAGTACCGGAAGCTTCCAAAGATGAGCTTTGAAGAAAAATCCGCACTTGTGCTGTTTGTAGTGGCAACAGGTCTGGCATTTACCAGACAGCTTTATCAGGATATATTGCCGGGATTAAAGCCTGCATATGTATTTATCATCTGTGCGATCATCGCCTTTCTTTTTACAAATAAAGAGGGAAAACGGATCATGGTCTGGAAACAGGTGCAGGGAAAGATCGTCTGGGATCTGATGTATATATTTGCCGGAGGTCTGGCACTTGGAAGCCTGATCAATGCAACAGGTGTTGCAAAAGCACTTGGAGAAGTGATTTCTTCCTTTGATATGAAGGGTGGTTTTGTAACGATCCTGATCATTCTGACTGCAACACTACTGTTGTCGGATGTGACCTCAAATACAGCTACGGCAGCGGTTGCGATTCCACTTGTGATCTCAATCACACAGGGATGTGGGCTGAATCCGATTCCGTATATATACGTAGCATCCATTGGTGTGAACCTGTCTTATATGCTGCCAACGTCGATCCGTGCGATTCCGGTGGGATATGGACTGGAACCAAAGTATATGTTCCGGGAAGGCTGGAAGATTTCCCTTATCATTATTCTTGTAATGTCGATCATTTGCACATTGCTGTTAAAATACTGGAGCACATTCAGTACGGTGTAAAAAAAGCCATACAGAAACGGGCGTGAAACAAAGAGAAAGAAATGGAGAGAAGGCATGTCTGTCGTATCATACATATTTATAGTATTCTTAGCAGTTACAGTTTTGATATATTATATAGTACCAAAGAAAATCCAGTGGTGGGTGCTCCTTGCCGCAAGTGCGGTCTTCTATGCTTATAGTGGGATTGATGATCTGCTGATTGTAGTTGGAACTGCATTTCTGGTATATCCGTTGACAATGTTGATGGAGAAAAATCTGGAGGAACAGGACCGGCTGCTTCTGGATGCAGATAAGAGAACTGCAAGAAAGATAAAAACAGCACAGAAAAAGAAACGAAAGAAATATCTGGTGCTGGCATTGCTGATCGTAATAGGTGCGCTTATTGTATTCAAGGTGACAGGATTTGCCATCGAGAACATCAAACGTTTTCTTCCATACGAAGCGATACAGCGGATTCCGGACTGGCATTTCCCTGCACCGCTTGGAGTTTCTTTTTATTCCTTTATGATGATCTCTTATCTGGTTGATGTCTATAACGGAAGGATCCATGCACAGAAGAATTTTCTGAAATATCTGTCGTATGTATTATATTTTCCACATATTACGCAGGGACCGATTGCGCGATATGAACTGGTTGCGCATCAACTATGGGAAAAGCATAAGTTTGATTATGATACGGTGATAAAAGGTACATGGTTGATTCTGTGGGGAGCACTTAAGAAAATGGTGATGGCAGACCGTATCAGTCCATTTGTGACAGAAGTATTTAAACATTCTGATCAGTATGAAGGTATGATCTTCTTTCTGGCGGCGGTTATGTATTCCATCCAGATTTACTGTGATTTCTCCGGATGCATGGATATCGTACGTGGTGCGTCGGAGTGCTTTGGCATTACGCTTGGAGAAAATTTCAGGCGGCCATATTTTTCTCAGACGTTGCCGGAGTTCTGGAGAAGATGGCATATTTCACTCGGAGCGTTCTTCAGAGAATATGTATTCTATCCGGTATCGACTTCAAAGATCCTGTTGAAATGGAATACCAAGGTGCGGAAATATCTGGGAAATGCCATAGGAACTGGATTTGCTTCTTGTGTACCGATCCTGTGCGTATGGATTCTGACCGGACTCTGGCATGGGGCAAAGTGGAACTATATCGGCTGGGGACTGTTTCACGGAATCCTGATCTGCTTATCGACATTATTTGAGCAGCCGGTCGCTAAATTAACAGAGAAACTGAATATACGGACAAACTGTATAAGCTGGAATATATTCCGGATGCTTCGGACATTTTTATTGTGCGTGATCGGACGTATCATTTTTATGGGAAGTGGAATCCGTGCGTCCTTCCATATGATAGCTTCCTGTGTGGTTGACCGTGGTACATTTTATGACATTATAAATACATTTGCTCTGTCCCAGCGGGAATGGGGACTGATCCTGATTGGTTGTCTGATCCTGTTATGTGTATCAGTTGCACAGGAGATCCGGGAACAGATGGGGATCAAAGAGGATATCAGAAGCTGGCTGCTACGTCAGAATCTCTGGCTGCGCTGGCTGGTTCTGATCGTTGGAATTTTATGTGTATTGACGTTTGGTGTATATGGTTCCGGCAGTCATATCGCATTCATCTATGAACAGTTTTAGGGTAGGAGAACAAAACATGAAAACAGGAAAGAAAAAGGTTTTGGCAATAATAAAAAAAGTAATTTCAATCCTACTGTTTTTTGTCATATTGTTATATTCTATATCGAAGGTCGGACAGTTTGCCAGACCGGATGAGAGTGACGCAGAGGCATGGGCAGAGTATTACGCGGAAGAAAAGGATACGGTCAATGCATTGATGATCGGATCCAGTGCGATATTCCGTTATTGGAATCCGCCACAGGCATATGAGGAACAGGATTTTACCTCGGCTATGCTGGCTAGCTCGATCCAGGATCTGAATATGGCACCATATATTATGGAAGAAGCGGTAAAAAGTCAGAATGTGGACGTGTTTGTTATCGAGGTCAGAACCATGATCGCCAGAAATACAAATGATGATCACAGCCAGGAAGAACGGGACTATTGGTTTGAATTGCTTATATCCGGCATGAATCCATCCATAACAAGGTTGCAGGCAATTCAGTCTATACATGGTGGAAGCTTTGTGAAGAAAGCAGAAATGATGTTTCAGATATTAAAATATCATAATAACCTGATGGAATTTGACCGGGAATTTATGATCAATCGTCTGAACAATCCGTCCAGTGATGATAAATTTGCAAGACCAAAATCAACGATCACAAATCTCAAAAACAAGAAACCGGATTATACAACGGATCAGAGTCTTGAACTGTCACAGGCATCTAAGGATACTCTGGATGCAATCGAGAAAAAGGCAAATGAACTGGGAAAAAAGGTGCTGTTTATAGCGACACCGTATGTACGGATGAGAGTCAGATCCGGGAGCATCTGGCTGTGGATGCCTATTGTGAGAAACAGGGCTATGACTGCCTGGATCTAAATCAGTATGTTGATGAGATGGATATTGATTTTAAAACGGATTTCTATAATCCAAAGCATACGAATATAGCAGGAGCAAAAAAGGTGACAAGCTTTCTTGGAGCATATCTGAAGGAAAAGTATCAGTTGCAGGAAACTCTGACTGAGGATCAGAAGGTAAGCTGGGAAGATGCCTGTAAGGTATGGGATGAGGAAGACCGGAAATTTATGAAAAAATGGAAGAAAAATGTAAAAAAGATTACAAAGAAAAAGGAGAAATAACAGGATCGATATGGAAACCGTGCTTCATTATATAAAAAAATATGCAGAGACACAACCGGATACGCTGGCTGTCTGTGAGTTAAAAAAACATCTGACATATGCGGAGTATTGGACGGCAATCAGAAAGATGGCAAATGTCCTGCTTCAGAATGGTATAAAAAAGAACGCACATGTTATTTTACGATGCACACAGAACATTGAATATATGGTTTTGTTTTCAGCCTTGCAGTATATGCAGGCGCTTGTGATTCCTGTTGAGCGATCTACTTCACCTGAGCGCATGCAGGAAATCAGGGATAAGGTGGATGCAGAATGGCTGATCTCAAACAAAGAGTCAGATGGACTGCGCTGGTTATCCCCGAAGAAGCTGATGGAACAGATGGAGAATACAGAAGAACTGGATGTTCCGCTTCCAAATGCAGATTCACGTTCGATGCTGTTGTTCACAACGGGTACGACCGGCAGCTCAAAGGGTGTTGTCATGCATCATAAGAATGATGTGGCAATTGCTGGGAATGTTATGAAGGGAACACAGATGAAACCAGGAAATGTGGAGATCATACCGATGCCACTCAATCATTCCTTT
The DNA here is from genome assembly GCF_003480025.1 of Clostridium sp. AM46-21. Lineage (NCBI taxonomy): Bacteria > Bacillati > Bacillota > Clostridia > Eubacteriales > Clostridiaceae > Clostridium > Clostridium sp. AM46-21. The sequence continues at coordinate 50,164 of NZ_QUIB01000013.1, read as the reverse complement.
GGTATAAGACGGTATCAGTCGGATATGATAAGTGGCGGAACTGTCTGTCTGATGAATGGTATGGCTATGATAGGAAATCTCTGGAAGATGCTTGAGCAGTACCATGCAACATCGATGGCAATTTCTCCTGCAACACTTGGAATGATCTTTCATTTGTCAGATGACAGGATTGCAGGATATGCCGATCAGATCGATTATATACAGGTGGGATCAGCCCCGCTTCCGGAAACGGACAAGGAAAAGCTGCTCCGGTATCTTCCACGTACAAGACTTTATAATTTTTATGGATCGTCGGAAGCTGGCTGCTCCTGTATTCTGGAATTCAGCCGTCAGAATAAGAATGGTTGTATCGGATATCCGACCGTCAATTCTCTAGTGCGGTTTATAGATGAAGAAGGGAATATTATAGAGAATGGATCTGAGAAACAGCCTGCTTTACTGGCCTGGGGTGGTCCGATTGTTATGGAGGGCTATTACAATGATCCGGAGCTTACTGCGAAAACGGTAGTGGATGGATATGTTATGACAAATGATCTTGGCTATATGGATGAAGATGGCAGTATTATTCTGGTTGGACGGGCAGATGATGTTATCAACTATGGTGGAAGCAAGATCTCGCCGGCAGAGGTCGAGACTGTTGCGATCCGGTATCCGGGTGTGGCAGATTGTGCTTACAGTTCCGTTCAGGATCCGATCACCGGAGAATTGCCGGTTATGCTGATCGTGCAAGAGGATGGATTTGACGAAACTGCATTCCAGAGCTATATGCAGCAACAGGTTGAAAGCTATAAGTTACCGCAGAAGATATTCTATATCGAGAAAGTTCCGAAGACATTTAAAGGCTCGCTTCTTCGAAAAGAAATAAAAAAGATAGCAGAATTAAAGAATAAAGGAGAATAAAACTATGAATGATTTTATTGCAATGTTAAAGAAGATCAAACCGAATGTTGATTTTGAAAATGAAGATGCACTGGTAGATGATGGAATACTGGAATCTCTGGATATCATAACGATCATTGCAGAGATTGCGGACAAATACGATGTTATCATTCCAAGTGATGAGATCACATCTGATAATTTCAATTCCGCAGAAGCTTTGTACGAACTGGTAGAAGATCTGAAATAATTTTATCGTAAATATGTGCCAATAGTAAAAAGTATAACAGGAAACAGAATGCCCTCAAAGAATGACAGGTCTGCCGTCAGACAGAGAAGATGTCAAACTTTGAGGGCGTTTTTGTTATAAATCTGTGAAGTGTGTCGTAAAAAGCAGAGCAGGATGATATACTGAACAGGTAGAAAAGGATGTTGTATGTATGAGAATCCGACAGGACGCATATCAGAAAATACATTATCTGGCAGAAAGAATAAGATTATGAATAAGGTAGAAAAGAACAAGAAAAAAAGGCATATTCACAGACCCCTTCTTTTTATAGGGATAATTCTGGTCATAGTGATAAATGCAGCAGCGTGGGTTGCTCCGTGGATCAGTGAAAAGGCGGGATGGGAAAACTGGTGCGACTGGTATGCCGAACATGTGAATCCGGTTATCGTTGCAGTATTTGCAAGATTTGGCAATCTGTTTTCCTTTTCAATCGGGGAGTTTATGATCGTTACGGCAATCCTGCTGATCCTTGCATTTCTGATCCTGAATATTCTGTTGATCTTTTTAAGAAAGCATAAGGGATATCGGAGATTTTGCAGGATCTATGACCTTGTTATTGCATATATAACGGTTGCGATCTGTCTTATTATGACCGGAAACTGTACGATCTATTATCACTGTTCCTCGCTTCCTGTAAATGAGGAAACAGAGGAACGGCAGTATAAGGTAGAAGAATTGCAGGCACTTCGCAATTATATCGTAAAGCAGTGTAACGAATACAGCACTAAAGTAGAGCGGGATGAAAACGGATACATAACATATGATGGAGATATGCAGGAACAGGCACGAAATGCTCTTCGGAAACTGTCCGGCCGGTATCCACGGTTGTCTGGCTACTATCCGGATGTCAAGCATATGATGTTTTCCGGGCTGATGAGCCAGAGTTATATGGCGGGGTATTATTTCCCGTTTTCGATGGAAGCAAACTGTAATACAAATATGTATATCACAAATTATCCTGCAACCTATTGCCATGAGCTGGCGCATCTGCATGGGTATATCTATGAGGATGAGGCAAACTTTATATCTTATCTTGCCTGTATCGACAGCGAAGATCCATTCTTTATTTATTCCGGGTATCTGAGTGTATTGTCCTATGTAGATAATGCCTATTATGAGGCTATCGGGGAGGATGCGGAGCTATATCTGGCAAATGAGAGGATTTCCGAACAGGTGCTTTCCGACGACATCTTTCTGCTCCCGGAGACTTGGGAAAAGGTAGAGGATAAGGCCATTCTATCGACGGATACCGTCAATCAGGCATCCAATACCTTCACTGAAACAAGCCTGAACCTGAACGGTGTCTCAGACGGTTTCGCAGCCTATGACCGCGTAACCGGATTGTTATTACGATACTACGATGAAGAGTTGTATTAAATGGTATGTTCATAAAAATTCGGCAATCTCTAACAGGATCATAGAAAAAGATTAACAGGTATCCGGCTTTATATACCTTTATGTAACAGACCTTTTTTCACGTCGGTCCTTAGCGAACTGCTAAAGGCAGTGAGGTTAGTACCGTTACGTGAAAAATAGAGCGCGAGCGTTCTGTGAAATAAAGGGTATATAAAACCGGATACCTGTTAATCTTTTTGCGAAATAGAACGAAAGTGATTTGCGAAATGAATGATAGCCTCCAGCTTCTTCCGTACGGTACATTATAATGCCAGCAGCTTCCTGCAGAGGGCAACATGTGCGTTCCCATCGGTCGTACAACTGTTATAAATCTCGACTGTACCCTGTTCGGCAGATTCTGACTTTAAGCCTGCGGCAATCAGGCGGCGACGCAGTTCTACGGCAGTTCCGTGGCTCCCGACAAAAATCTTGATATCCGGACCGACAACGGTTCGGATCATTTTTTCCACAAACGGATAGTGCGTACAGCCAAGCACGATCGCATCGATTCCCTTTTCCAGATAAGGCGATAGAACCTCCTGCAGATAATCATGAAGCTCCGGACTGTCCAGATCTCCGTTTTCCACAAAGCCAACCAGCTTTGGACATGGTACACGGTAGATTACGGATCGGTCTTCGTATGTATGCATAAGCGATAGAAACTTATCCTGTTTTAATGTCATAGGGGTAGCCATAACTGCGATCCGGTCATGTTCCTTCCAGAGAACGGCTGGTTTTAATGCCGGCTCAATGCCGATCACAGGGATGTCCGGATAGTCTGCACGAAGCATGGCAGCAGCAGCACTGGTTGCAGTATTGCATGCGATCACAATCGCTTTCGCGCCATGTTCAAGCAGGAATTCCACACAGTTCCGGCTTAGATGCTGAATGTCAGTGATTTGGCGTGTGCCATATGGAGCATTCGCGGAATCACCATAATATATATAATTTTCCTCCGGCATCAGTGAAACGATTTCTTTTAAAACACTGATACCGCCAATACCGGAATCAAATACGCCGATTGGACGGGAATTATCTTTCATTTGTAAAACCTCCTAAAAAAACCTGCACTTGAAAATTATACTACTATATGAAAAGAAAAGACAACCTATAAGTGAAAACAATACAAAACAATCTGCAGAAGACGATAAGACATAAATATTGGATAAACAGGGCGTACAGGAAAAAAGTTGCGTATTCTGTAGCAACCATATATAATCGGGGATGTGAGTACAGATAAAAACAAAAGAAAATAAGACAGAAATAGATCAGGTTAAATAAATATACTAAAACGGTCGGCAGACAGTCAGGAGGAAAGAAATGGAAACCGAGCAGAAACAGAGTACAGAAGCAGAGCAGAGTGAGAGATTGCAGCAGAATGTAGAAGATACGATTCCTGCAAGCCGGGAGCTGAAATCTCGGGTAAAAGAGAAGATGATCGAATATTATGCGGGAGATGCCAGACGGATCCATCATTTTCTGAAGGTTCATTCTTTTGCCAAGTTGATTGGGGAGATGGAAGGAGTCACAGGAGAAGAACTGGAGATCCTGGAAGTCGCTGCACTTGTGCATGATATAGGCATAAAGAACTCAGAAAAGAAATATGGATATAATACAGGAAAGACACAGGAAAAGGAAGGCCCGCCGGAAGCAGAAAAACTGCTTATTCCATTGACAGATGATGCCGCCTTTATTGAGCGGGTATGTTATCTGGTCGGACATCACCATACCTATTCCAATATTGACGGAATGGATTATCAGATACTGGTAGAGGCAGATTTCCTTGTGAACCTGTATGAGGATAAAGAGCATATCAAAGCAGTCCGGTCTGCTTATGAGAAGATCTTCCGGACACAGTCGGGAAGAAAGCTATGTAAGGAGATTTTTGCACTTTCGTAAAAATAAGGAAATCTTAACGGATTTTTAATTTTTGTAGGAGTACATGTGCTTGCAGGAACGGGATAAATTTTATATAATGAATTGATGTGCTAAATGGTACATGAAAAGACAGGTATTTATACTGGAAATAATAATGGATATGAATACAGAAACTTGGAATAGATCATAAAACACAGAAGATATAGTTATCAGGAGGATGTAATGAGTAAATACAAGATTAATACAACATGTGTACAGGGAGGTTATGAACCGGGAAACGGAGAACCACGTCAGGTTCCAATCTATCAGAGTACAACATTCAAATATGCAACAAGTGAAGATATGGGTAAATTATTCGATCTGGAGGCAGATGGATATTTTTATTCCAGACTTCAGAATCCGACAAATGATCTGGTCGCAAAGAAGATCTGTCAGTTAGAGGGCGGTGCAGCGGCGATGCTTACCGGTTCCGGTCAGTCAGCAAACTTCTATGCAGTATTTAATATTGCAAATTGTGGTGACCATGTTGTAGCATCAAATTCCATCTATGGTGGAACCTATAACTTATTTGCGGTAACGATGAAGAAGATGGGAATCGATTTCACATTTGTTGATCCGGACGCATCTGAAGATGAGATCCGTGCAGCGTTCCGTCCGAATACCAAGGCATTATTTGGTGAGATTATTGCAAATCCGGCTCTGACAGTATTAGATATTGAGAAGTTTGCAAAGGTAGCGCATGAGCAGGGAGTACCGCTTATTGTAGATAATACATTCCCGACTCCGATCAACTGTCGTCCGATCGAATGGGGAGCAGATATCGTAACTCATTCCACAACCAAATACATGGACGGACATGGAGCAGCTGTCGGTGGATGCATCGTAGATGCCGGAAAGTTCGACTGGATGAAATACGCAGACAAATTCCCGGGACTTACCACACCGGATGACAGTTATCATGGAATTACATATGCAGAGAAGTTCGGAAAAGAGGGCGCATTTATCACAAAGGCAACTGCACAGCTGATGCGTGATTTCGGTTCTGTACAGTCTCCGCAGAGTGCATTTATCCTGAATCTCGGACTGGAGAGTCTGCATGTCAGAGTAAAGCGTCATTGTGAGAATGCACTCGCAGTTGCAAAATATCTGGAACAGAATGATAAGGTTACTTATGTGAATTACTGCGGGCTGGAAAATGACAAATATCATGCACTTGCAGAAAAATATCTGCCAAACGGCTCCTGTGGCGTTGTAAGCTCGGTGTAAAGGGTGGAAGAAAAGCAGCGGAAGAATTCATGAAGCACTTAAAACTCGGTTCGATTGAGACACATGTAGCGGATGCGAGAACCTGTTGTCTGCATCCGGCAAGTGCAACACACAGGCAGATGAATGATGAAGAACTGACAGCATGCGGTGTATATCCTGATCTTGTCCGTTATTCATGTGGACTGGAAGATGCGGAAGATCTGATCGCAGATCTGGAACAGGCATTTGCGCAGATCTAGGATCTGAACCGGTCTGAAATATAGAAAGAAGATAGCCACAGCAGAACTGTTATAGAAAATAGCAAAGGAAATATCCTGCTGTGGATGGAGGAAGAAATGAAGTTAAGAATTGCCAAGGGTTGTATTGTAATTATGCCCATGATCGGTACTCTGGGACTGTTTATATTTACATTTGTTGGAAAGATCATATACGGATGGGGACTGTTTGTTATCATGCTGCTGTTGTCTGGTATTATCAATCAGATGTTTTTCCGTTGCCCGCACTGTGGGAAGTCAATTCCTGCAAATGCGACACTGAATCAGAAATACTGTCCGTTGTGTGGAGCTGACCTTGGTCTTATTGATTCACCGTTCAGTTATTATTCGAAATGCAAAAAAAATAAGAATGGACAGTATCAGGCATACACTACAGTTGGGTATCTGGCATTTATTGTTGGTACAGCTATCGTATTATTTATTGTTGTAGCACTTCTGGGATTTGACAGTGTATTCAAGGGAACCGGAAGGATTTTGCTTCTGGCAGCAATTGCTCTGGGATTATTGATCGGTATGATGTGCAGATGCATTGTTGGATCAGCGGCAAAGCTGGATAAGGAATATCTGTATTGCTGCAAGATACCGGGAAGGTGGAAGCGTTATGCAATTGCAGATATCAGAGAGCAGGCGAATGAGCATAAACCATTTTATCATGTGGTAAGAGGGTATGTAATGATGACATCGCAGGGAGTTGTTGCAATTCCGGTAGCAACCTATAAAGGAGGAAGAGAATTCCTTAAGAAGCTGACAGAGTATATTGGGGAACCAATGGTCGATGTTATGCCGGAGATGGTAGCATCCAAGCGAAGCGAAGAAAGTAAGAAAGCAGAAGCTGCATATAAAGAATATAAGGATAGTTTAAAGGAGAAAGGTGCAAAATAAGCATGGAAAATGGCAATAAGATAAAGAATGAAGCGTTGTTAGAGGCGATTGAAATATTTAAAGCAGAGAACAATCAGCAGAATCTGAAGAATTTCATCGAGAAGCTGTTACAGGCGAGATTTATCCTGCCTGCAACATTGGATCCAAAACCGGTAAAAGATGATCAGGGAAGGATCATGGGAGATGGAAAATTCAGAGTAAATTTCCGTGTTATCACAGATAATACAGGAAAGAACTTCTTCCCATGTTTTACAAATGACGAAGAATTTGAGCATGCGATCAAGGAAGTAGAAGTTGAGAAGATGGCACTTACTTATAAAGAGGTTGCCCCACTGGTTCTGAATTCCAATGGTCAGATCCAGGGAATCGTGATCGATCCCTACACAGTTGGTATGCAGGTTCCGGATGCACTTATAAAGACAGTGGATGAAAGCAGAAAGAGTGTGCTTGAGGAGCATAAGAATACGAATATCAAGAAGCATACAATTCCGGCAAATACAAAGATCCGTTTAAGAAGTCCGAAATATATGCCGGTTGATATGTTGGATGAAGCAAAGAAATTCCTGACTGAACGTCCAAATGTAAAGGCAGCTTATATCCAGATGATGGAAAAAGAAAATTCAGATGAAGAGTATCTGATCACAATTGATTTTGAAGGTGATGAAGAAGATTTATTTGATTCCCTTCTTCCAAAGATAAAACCGCTTGCGTTTGGTATTCCAATCGCACTTACAGGAACAGATAACGGACTTGGAAAAAAGGTTACAGAGAATACAGAGCCATTCTATAAAAAAGAAATTGTAGGAGATAATAATGTTTAAAAAATATCTGATCATGTTTCTGATATCTATGGTTCCAATCGTGGAACTGCGAGGTGCGATTCCATATGCAGCGGTATTCGGAATACCGACATTTCGTGCACTGATCATCTGTATGATCGGCAACATGCTTCCGGTTCCGGTGATCTACTGGTTCGCCAGACGGGTTCTGATGTGGGGGAAAGATAAGAAATATATAGGGAAATTTTTTACATGGTGTATTCAGAAGGGCGAAAAAGGCGGACAGAAGCTGCTTGAGAAAACAGGCGGCGGAGTCTATATCGCATTGATGTTGTTTGTCGGGGTTCCACTTCCGGGTACAGGAGCCTGGACGGGTACTCTGGCAGCCAGCTTCTTAGATCTTGACTGGAAGAAGAGTGCACTTGCCGTTATGGGTGGTGTTGTACTTGCAGGACTGATCGTGGGAGTTGTAAGCTACGGACTGCTTGGCGCGATTGCAGCATTATTCTGATATCATAAATATGGAATAATATTTTAATAAGAGATATGTCTGCAGGACGAGAGAAGCTGCAAAACTTGCAGGCGTATAAGGAGATAGATATGGTAAATCCGGCATCAATTTTTAAGATAAAATCCGCATGGGAGAAATTTGCATCCAATCATCCGAAGTTTCCGATGTTTTTACAGGCTGCGATGGCAAGCGGGATCAAAGAAGACTATATTATAGAAGTAAAGATCACGGATCCGGAGGGAAAGCAGATCTGTACAAATGTAAAACTGACAGAATCGGATATGGAATTATTCCATACCTTAAAGGATCTGAAGGGGTAAATACAGACAATCCAATAAATGCGGCATATTTCTTTATAAAATTAAAAAATAGAGAATATGTCTAAAAACAGAAAAAGATTTCTTGACTTGCACTGTATACTTGTGTTATTGTTAAACGTGCGATGAAAGAGGTCTTTTTTTTTATGCCTTAAAATAAGTAATGGAGGTAGATGGAAGTGCGCGTTAAAATAACATTGGCATGTCAGGATTGTAAACAGCGTAATTACAATATGACAAAGGATAAGAAAACGCATCCAGACAGAATGGAAACAAAGAAGTACTGCAGATTCTGCAAGAAGCATACAGTACACAAGGAAACAAAATAGTTCCGGACCAGTGAAGGAGGATTGGTTTAATGGCAAAAAGTGAAGAAAAATCAACAGCTCTCAAGAAAAGCTGGACCCAGGAACTAAAGGGTGAATTCAAGAAAATCACATGGCTTGACAGAACAACCCTGCTTAAGCAGTCAGCCGTAGTAATCGTTTCAACAGTAATCCTCGGAGCTATTATTGCAGTTGTTGACTGGCTTATACAAATAGGCTTGAATTTCATAATATAATGAGTAAAGGTTGGTGAATTATATGGCAGATGCAGAAAGCGCAAAATGGTATGTAGTCCATACCTACTCAGGTTATGAAAATAAGGTTAAAGCTGATATTGAGAAAACAATTGAAAACAGAAAATTACAGGACCAGATATTAGAAGTATCTGTACCCGTAGAAGAATCCATTGAGGTTAAGAACGGTGTACAGAAAGCTGTTACCAGAAAACTGTTCCCTGGCTATGTTCTGCTCAATATGATTATGAACGATGCCACATGGTATGTAGTCCGTAATACAAGAGGTGTTACAGGATTCGTAGGACCAGGATCAAAACCGGTTCCGTTATCAGATGATGAGATGAAGTACCTTGGAATCAACAAGGAGACAATCGTGATCGATGCGGAAGTAGGCGATATGGTTGAGGTTACAGCAGGTGCCTGGGAAGGTACCGTGGGTAGTATTAAGGCAATTAACCCAAGTAAACAGACCATTACCATCGATGTAGAAATATTTGGCCGTGCAACATCTGTAGAGATTGCATTCGCTGATATCAAGAAATTGTAAGAGTGAGTGGAAGGGTATCCCCCGTTATTACCACAATATTTTTGGAGGTGCGCTAAGATGGCGAAGAAAGTAGAAGGATATATCAAATTACAGATCCCTGCAGGAAAGGCAACACCTGCACCACCTGTTGGACCGGCTCTTGGTCAGCATGGTGTTAATATCGTTGCATTTACAAAAGAATTCAATGCTAGAACTGCTAACGAAGGAGATATGATCATTCCTGTTGTTATTACAGTTTATCAGGATAAGAGCTTTAGCTTTATCACTAAGACTCCTCCTGCAGCACTTCTGATCAAGAAGGCTTGTAATATCAAATCCGGTTCAGCTAACTCAAAGAAGACAAAGGTTGCAACTATCTCAAAGGCTAAGGTTCAGGAAATTGCCGAACTTAAGATGAAAGATTTAAATGCTGCAAGCCTTGAAGCTGCTATGAGCATGATCGCCGGAACAGCTCGTTCAATGGGCGTTACAGTTGAAGAGTAATTAAGAATAAAAACATTTTGGTGGGAGGTCGCTCCCGATAAGACCACAGGAGGTTTATAATGAAGAAGAGTAAGAAATATATAGATGCAAGCAAGCTCTATGACAAAACAGCCGTTTACGAGTTTGAAGAGGCAGTTGCTTTGGTAAAGAAAATGGCTACAGCTAAATTTGACGAGACAATCGAAGCTCACTTAAGACTGGGTGTTGATGGACGTCACGCAGATCAGCAGGTACGTGGTGCTGTTGTATTACCTCATGGAACAGGTAAAACAGTTAAGGTTCTCGTATTTGCTAAGGGAGATAAGGTAGACGAAGCTCTTGCTGCAGGTGCTGATTATGCAGGTGGTGAGGAGTTAGTTCCAAAGATCCAGAAAGACGGATGGTTAGATTTCGATGTTGTTGTAGCTACACCTGATATGATGGGTGTTGTTGGACGTCTTGGTCGTGTACTTGGACCTAAGGCTTAATGCCAAACCCTAAGGCTGGTACAGTTACAATGGACGTAACAAAAGCAGTTAATGATATCAAAGCTGGTAAGATAGAGTACAGACTTGATAAAGCCAATATTATCCATGTGCCAGTGGGAAAAGCTTCCTTTACAGAGGAACAGTTAGACGAAAACTTCCAGACCTTAATGGATGCTATTGTAAAAGCAAAGCCATCAGCTGCTAAGGGACAGTACCTTAAGAGCGTTGTAATTGCTTCAACAATGGGTCCTGGTGTTAAGATTAACACAACAAGATTTGCGTAAATCTTATATACCAATATATTGACAGAACGACCATCATGCAGGACGCGCCTGTGTGGTGGTCGTTTTGTGCTATATGGAAAATCTTTAAGGGAAGGTAAAAACTTCCTTGACATATACAGGCTGCTCAGCTAAAATTTTTATGGATGAACGCTTTAGTGTGGAAAAACATAAAAGCGAAAAAGCAAAGCCAAGATCAGACATGGAGGATAGTCACATATGAGACAGAAGAAGATTCATTACATCTATAACGATGCAATGGAATGTATGGATTTTGATGAAAGAAAAAAGCTTCAGGGAGAGAGACTGAGAGCTACCGTAGAGTTGGAATATAATAATGTTCCTGCTTACAGAAAGAGAATGGATGAAGCCGGAGTAAAACCGGAAGATATTAATGGAATTGAAGATATCGTAAAGCTTCCATTTATGCAGAAAACCGATTTGAGAGATAATTTCCCATATGGACTATTTGCTGCAGATCTTAAAGATATTGTACGTATTCAGGGTTCTTCAGGAACAACCGGAAAGCCGATCGTATCAGGATATACGGAAAATGATATTGAGGTATGGACAGAGATGGTTGCCAGAGCACTGACTGCTGCAGGCGGTACAAAGGATGATATCATTCAGATTGCTTATGGTTATGGTTTGTTTACCGGAGGACTGGGGGCACATCAGGGTGCAACAGAGATTGGGGCTACAGTAATTCCAATGTCATCCGGTAATACACAGAGACAGATCATAATGATGAAAGAGCTTGGTGCTACGATGCTCTGTTGTACACCGTCTTATGCAACATATCTGGCAGAGACCATCCGTGAAATGGGAATCAAGCCGGAAGAATTAAAGTTGAAATCCGGCTACTTTGGTGCAGAGCCATGGACGGAAGAAATGAGACAGCATCTGGAAGATCTGCTTGATTTTGATGCACTCGATATCTATGGACTTACGGAGATTGGTGGTCCCGGTGTTGCATTTGAATGCATGGAAAAGCATGGTATGCATATCAATGAAGATCATGTGCTTGCAGAGATCATCGATCCGGTAACAGAAGAACCGCTTCCGGATGATACACCGGGTGAACTGGTATTTACTACACTGACCAAGACAGGTGCGCCTATGATCCGTTACAGAACGCATGATATCTGTACTTTACATCACGGAACATGTGCTTGTGGAAGAACAACAGTTAAGATGAGCCGTATCACAGGACGTACCGATGATATGCTTGTTGTTCGTGGCGTCAATGTATTCCCAAGTCAGATTGAAGCTGTACTGATGGGTGTGAAAGAAGCATCTGCACATTATATGCTGGTAGTTGATCGTGTGAATTCACAGGATAAGCTTACTGTTCAGGTGGAATTAAAGGATGATGTTGATATAAACGATGCGGATAAGCTTGAGAAGCTGGCTGCATATATCAAGACACAGATCAAGCAGACTCTGCTGATCAGTGCCAAGGTAGAACTGCTTCCGCCGAAGTCTATTGCTCGTTCCGAGGGCAAGGCAAAGCGTATTACCGATAACCGAAACACCGGCTTCTAAACGAATGTGGCGGCATCCACGATAAATTTTATATCTTGAATATTATTTACACTATAAATGACTCGCGGGGATTTCTATTCGTTGCACATGTCGGATTCGTAAATACTCCTGTGCCAACTCGCCTTTGGCTCAGACAGGCACCCGTATTTACTGACAATGTGCAATTCATAACGAAATCCTTGCGAATGTCATGTTATAGCGCAAATAATATCCTGAGATATTAAAATTTATTGTGGGTGCCTTTTTGTATAGTGCGTTACGGTAAGTACGATTAATTGTGTAGAACATTTCCCCGGTTTTTATATATCGCCAGAAGCCGGATGTGTTCGGTTGTCAGATTATTGTGACAGAGAGTGCTTGCAGATAGCTTCGGTTGTGCCTATAATATAGACTATGAGATGAAACAGGCAATTGCAGAAAGCATAGAATATTCTGCAATGCCTGTTTTGAACAGACAACCAGGAGGCAGACAGATATGAAAGCGGAATATATGCTCCGGATCAGATATTTTCTGGCACATAATAAAATAAGGGTGGTACTATGTCAGCTTGCTTTTCTACTGGTTTCGTCGTTTATTCTGGTTCCGGTTGTATTTCGTGGATTCTATCTGGCGATCAAATTGTCCGGATACAGTTCGATCACGAAAGAGAACTTTCTGGATGTCCTGATTAAGCCGGGATCTATTATTTATATATTGCTTCTTATTGTGCTGCTCATGGTGTTCATGTTGTTGAACCTTACGATGTATATTGTATTGTTTGATGCATCACTCCGGCACAGCAGACATGGCTTGATTGAATATCTGGTACAGGTCGAGAAGCATTTCTTCCGTTTCTTTGGAAAAAGGAAAATTGTGCGTATTTTCTACATGCTTCCATTTGCGTTTGCAGTATACATGCCACCGTTTCTGATGGCGTTAAATAATAATACGGTCACAAAATACCTGTTGAAATTGTGTATTCGGGGAACCGGAAAGAAAGCATTTTGGATCGGATTTGCAGTGATCTATCTGATATGTATCTGGGTTATGTCCGTAAAGATTCCATATATCCGGTTGCTGATCCTTGGAAATGTCGATGCATCGAAAGCAAAAGAGCAGACCCGGCTGACACGACGGGAAAGATTTCATCATTTTATGTTCCAGATGTTATGGGAATTGTTTATTGCTTTATTCTGTGCGGTACTATATGCAGTATTTATTCTGGTAAGTGTTCTTGTTATCAAGGCAAAATCTGATGGCGACAATGTTCTGATACTGTTTTATGAAGTGTATAATCGTATAAACATCGTTGTCGGAGGGCTGCTGCTTTTTATCTGTGGTATGTTCAACATTTCTGCAGCATTACAGCTCGCACGACCAAAGATGCTTATGTATTATGTAGATAATGCTGATCTTAACAAGCAGACCCATTATGTACTGGTCAGTATGGTTGCTGTTGCCTGTGTGCTGGCAATATATTTGAATATCAGATTTTTGTCTGCAGGTACGACACCGACATACGCTTCCCTTGGGGCAACGTTGATTACTGCACACAGAGGTTCCAGCAGTGAAGCTCCGGAGAATACGATCCCTGCATTTGAAAAGGCAATCGAAGAAGGAGCAGATTATGTGGAGATGGATGTACGACTGACTTCAGATGGGGTACTTGTGCTGATGCATGACCCATCGACTAAGCGGACGACAGGCGTTGATAAGCTGGTATGTGATACTACTTATGAGGAGCTGCAGCAATTGGATGCCGGAGCAGAATTTTCGGATGAATATGCCGGAACAAAGATTCCAACCTTACAGGAAGCAATCGATACCTGTAAAGGCAAGGTCATGATGAACATAGAATTGAAAACGGTTCGGAACGACGGGGAACTGGAAGCAAAGGTTGCGCAGATGCTCAAAGAGAATAACATGGAAGAGCAATGTATTGTCACATCCTTTAAGCAGCGGTCTCTTGTACGGATCAAGAAAGATGATCCGGATATCGTGACGGGCTATATATACAGCTTCGGATACAGCAACCGGACAAATTATGAAGCAATGGATGTGTTAAGCATTGATGCCAGATACCTGACCAGGCAGGTGGTAACCGGAGCACATAAAAAAGGTATTATGGTCTGCGCATGGACGGTAAATACCAGCAGCGAGATGCGTCGTATGATGGCAATTGGCGTGGATAATATCATCACGGATCGCGTGCCGCTTGCAAAGAGAACCTTAAAGCATAAGGACAGTAATGCCGTATCAGATATGGTAAAATATATATTTGAGCAGTAAAAAAATTATCAATACTATGGAAATTGAGAAAAGAATGTGCTATAACAGAAACTATGAATATTATTTTTTTGCGAAATAGAAACTGAAAGGATGAATAGTTATGGAGAAGAAAAATATTGACTGGTCAAGTATCGGTTTTGGTTATATCAAAACGGATAAAAGATATGTATCAAATTATAAGAATGGTGCATGGGATGAAGGAACATTAACAGATGATGCAAACATTGTATTAAGTGAGTGTGCAGGTGTTCTTCAGTATGCCCAGACAGTATTTGAAGGATTAAAGGCATATACAACAGAAGATGGCAGAATCGTATGTTTCCGTCCTGATCTGAACGCAAGCAGAATGGCAGATTCAGCAAAGAGACTTGAGATGCCTGCATTCCCGGAAGATAGATTTGTAAAGGCAGTAGAAGAGACAGTAAGAGCAAATGCTGCTTATGTTCCACCTTATGGTTCAGGTGCAACTCTTTACATCAGACCATATATGTTTGGTTCAAATCCTGTAATCGGTGTTAAGCCGGCAGATGAGTATCAGTTCAGAATGTTCTGTACACCAGTAGGTCCTTACTTTAAGGGCGGTGCAAAGCCAATTACGATCAAGGTTTCAGATTTTGACCGTGCAGCACCTCATGGAACGGGTCATATCAAGGCTGGTTTGAACTATGCAATGAGCCTTCATGCAATTGTTACAGCTCATCAGGAAGGTTATGATGAGAACATGTACTTAGATGCAGCAACCAGAACAAAGGTAGAAGAGACAGGTGGAGCAAACTTCATCTTCGTAACAAAGGATGGAACAGTTGTAACCCCTAAGTCAAACAGTATCCTTCCATCAATCACAAGACGTTCACTTATGGTAGTTGCTGAGAAGTACCTCGGACTGAAAGTAGAGCACAGAGAAGTATACTTCGATGAGGTAAAAGATTTTGCAGAGTGTGGTCTGTGTGGTACAGCAGCCGTTATCTCACCGGTAGGTAAGATTGTTGATCATGGCAAAGAAATCTGCTTCCCAAGTGGAATGGAGAAGATGGGACCGGTTATCCAGAAGCTCTATGATACATTAACAGGTATCCAGATGGGCAGAATCGAAGCTCCGGAAGGATGGATCAAAGAGATCAAAGTAGACTAATTATTAAAATAGTTTCTATAAAGAAAAAAGATATGGCGTAAATTTCTCTGGTGGGATTTGCGTCATATCTTTTTTTAGGCATTTCCATGAAAATCCAGAAGCTTACGAACATCTATTTCAAGCGCATCTGCAATATTAAACAGCAGATCCAGCGAAATGGATCGGACGATGTTGGGGGCTTCGACGGCTCCCAGATGTTGTCTTGAAATGTCTAGTTTTTCTGCAAGCTGTTCCTGAGTATATCCCTTATGCTTGCGATAATACGAAATATTATACCCCAATTCTATATATCGCTTATTATTATGAGTCACTTCAGCGTGTTTGCTCATATAATCACCTCAACTATGTATTTTATGTAAATTTTTATAAAATATAAATTAGACGTAATATTACATATGATATTAGTTATACGATATATGTCATTTGAAAATATTCGGTTTCCGTTTTCAGATTAATTATTAAGCTGGATAAAGACGGAAATTTACATAAATATTAAGTTTGTAATTAGCTATATGGTACAAAAATGCCCTTAAAAACAATAAAATGCGTATGTTTTATATACATTTATACGAAAATGACCTGAAAATTGCTTTTAATCTTGATATTTAATATACGACAATATATACTTCTATATTGTGAAATGTCACAAAATAAATAACAAAGAAAAAGGATGCCATAAGGGATGGTATCCGGAAAATGAACTGTAAAAAAAGGAATGAACAGTTCAGAATGAAGAATGGAGGTAAACTATGAAAAAGGATTTTTTCAAACGTGGAACAGCATTGGCGCTAAGTGCGGCAATGGCGATTAGTTTATTGCCGGTCATAAGCCCACTTTCAAAAGTTGACGCTGCGACAACTGAAACCGGAAAAACGATTTTAGGTATCGGCGTTTCAGGAATTGGGAATCCATATGGATCTCATAATGGTGACAAGTTGAGTACAACAGCTTCCTGGAAGGGAAGTTATGTGTACTATGGTAAGTATGATGGGGAACCGATCAAGTATCGTGTATTAGATACAGAAAGCCGGTATTCATTTTCTACTGGTGCTTCCAGTATGCTGCTTCAGACAGATAAAGTGGTCGGACCGCAGGTATACTCCTATACTTTTGCAGGTAAGACGACATCTACAGAGCAGTATTCCTATGCTGACAGTTCATTAGTTAAATGGATGAATGAAACCGGTTATAAAAAAATGACCTGTTCCATTACAAATAAAGAGATGCCTTATTTTTTAAATGAATTTTCTTCAGTTGAATTGAATGGAATCCTGGCAAGTACAAAAGCATCAAAAAACAGCAGTGATGGCGGCTTAAATTTTGCTGCAGGCGGTTCTGAATATATATATACACCGTTAAATAAGGACAAGGTGTTTGCGCTTGATGCTTCCGAATACAGAAATACACATTATGGATATCCTGATACAGCGAACAAGGCAAAGCAGAGAGAACAGAATGTGAATAAAACACTGTATGGATATTTTATAAGATCTACTGCTAAGAATTCCGGACGCTCAGGTGCAATGGGTGTTCAGGTAAAAGATGGTGTTGAACTTTGCTTCCAGGGACCACTGGCATCTACACCGGCGTTTAACTTGAATAAAAATAATGTATTATTTACATCACTGGTATCCGGTACAGCCGGTCAATATGGAGCAGCATATAAGTTTACAATACTGGATCCGTCAATGGAGCTTTCTGTAGGAGGTTCTGTTGATCGAACCGGTAATGTTGTAACAGTGCCATATTCCGTGGCAGGAGAAGCGGGAAATCAGATATCATATCTGGTAACAGACAAAGCATATAATGCATCAGGTGTAAAAGTGCTTGCATATGGAAAAGCAGCAACAGCATCTATGGCAGGAGATGTAAGATTAAATCTTGCATCTATAGCAGCGAAGATTGGAAATAGCTGTACCGTTGATCGTTTAGTAAACAATTATAAAATTTATCTGGTTGTTGAAACAATAAGAAAGGATATAGCATCGACATCTGATATTGATGAGAGCCTGTTTACAGATTATGCAAGTAAGCCTGTTCAGGTATCTATTCCAAAAGCGGAAAATGAACCAGATGTAGATCCAGACGGTCCGATCATTGATCCGGATCCAAAGCCAGATCCAACAGAAAAATGGAAAGGAAATTATGTCTGGTTTGGTTCTTATAAGGGCGAACCATTAAAGTTCCGTGTACTTGATACAGATTCCGGAGCAGATTTTAATACTGGCAACAGTTATCTGCTTGAATATGATTCAACCATTAACCACAAATATAATAGTGAAGATACAAATAATAATGTATTTAAGAATGAATGGATGAATGATGACAGTACCGGTTTCCTGGAGACATTTACATCGGTAGAAAAGAGCACAATTGCATCCAGTACAAAGACAGGCGTATCTGCAACAGATGGTGCAGGACTTGCCGGTAAATTATCAGATAAAACACAGTTGAAGGATACCAAGGTTTTTGCATTGAGTGTGGGAGAGGCTACGAATACCAGCTATGGATATCCGGATACGATCCAGGCTTCTATGCAGAGAGTAAAGGGAACCGGTTATAATTTAAGAAGTACTTATACTCCGCCTAATTATCATATAGTGGGAAGTTATGTTACATCAGATGGACAATTGGACAATGTATACGATTTTCAATGTAGAACATCACCGGCTATGAACATCAACAAGGATGCAGTTCTGTTTACGAATCTTGTAGCAGGCAAGGCTGGAACTTATGGTGCAGAATATAAGCTGACACTTTTAGATGATGGAATGACAACAGCAGTTACAGAGACTCCTTCCATGTCCGGTAATGTGGTTACAATTCCGTATAAGATCAGTGGAACCAATAAGAAGAGTGTAAATCAGCTTTCATATCTTGTAACAGATAAGAATTATAATGCAAAGAATGCAAATATCTTGGCATATGGAAAGCTGGAGGATGTAGCAGCAGCTACATTGTCAGGCACAACAAAACTTAATCTTGCAGCAGTTGTTAACAAGATTGGCAAGGCTGGAATAACAACAGAAAATATTTTTGACAAATATAAAGTTTATATTGTTGCAGAAAAAATCAATGTGGATGATCTTACAACGGTGGGTATTGATGAAGGTTTATACACAAATTATGCAAGTGAGCCGACATCTGTTTCAAAGCCTGTTAATACATCCGATGAAAATCTGAAACGTGTAGAAACACCGACCGTAACAGTGTCATCGGACAAGAAGACATTTACTCTTGCTACAAAGACAGCAGGTGCAACCATTTATTACACAACAGATGGAAGTGATCCAGGCAGCAAGAATGGAACCAAGTATACAGGAGCATTGTCAGTTAAGGATAATGTAGGAAAGAAGATTACCATGATCGCTGTAAAATCTGGAATGAAGGACAGCTATATTGCGTACTTCACAGTGAAGGAGCAGCTGGATCCACCAGTGATCGTAATCAAACAGGTTGATAAGCCAACTGCAAAACTGACAGATGATAAGAGTGCAGTAATCCTTTCTACAACTACAGAGGGTGCAGATATCTATTATACAACAGACGGAACAACTCCAAGCAAGACACACGGTAAGAAATATATAGGACCATTTTCTGTACTAGGAGCAGATGGTAAGCAGATTAAAACAGTAAAGGCGGTTGGTGTTAAGGCTAACATGAAAGACAGTGATGTTCGGGAATATGCGGTAGAATCATTGGAGCCTGGCAAACCATTTGGAGGGGATGAAGCTCAGGTTGGTAAGCCATCCGTTAAGGTTTCCGATGATGGCACATCACTGATCATCACAGCAGATCCGAAGGATGCAGATATTTACTATACAACAGATGGATCAACACCAAGCAAGAAGAACGGAACCAAATATACAGGGTCAATTCCTGCAACAGATAAGAATGGAAAGACGATTGATACGATTAAGGTTATTGGTGTAAAAGATAACATGAAGGACAGTGATATTGCAACTGTCAAGGTAGCAGATCTGAAGACCCAGAAGCCAACGATCGCAGCAAGCAGTGACAAAAAGACAATTACTGTTTCAGCAGTAAAGGGTGCAACGATCTACTACACAACAGATGGAAGCACACCAAGCAAGAAGAATGGCAAGAAGTATACAGGCCCGATTGATGCAGCTTCTGTTGCCGGTAAGACAATTAAGGCAATTGCATCTCTTCCGGGTAAGTTAAACAGTGATGTGGTATCAGCAGAAGTAAGCAAACTGATTCCGTCTACACCTGTAAATCCTGTTAAGGAACAAGTTGCAGCACCAACAGGAACACGTTCTAAGGATAACAATACATTTACCCTTGCAACAAAGACAGCAGGTGCAACGATCTACTATACAACAAATGGAAGTTACCCAACAACCAAGTATGGTACAAAGTATACAAAGCCACTTACAATTAAGAAGAATTCCACAACTACGATCACAGCGATCGCAGTTAAGAATGGTATGGAAGACAGTGATGCAGTACAGTTTGTTGTAATCCGTCTTTCAGATGGAAAAGTAACCGTTAGTAAAGAAGAAGTAACACAGCCGGGACCAAAGCCAGGTACAAAAGAAGCCGATAAGTGGATTTCAAGCGACAAGGTAGACAAGTATACCAAGGGACAGCTTACAGGCAGAGCTTCTGCTACAACAAGCAAGGTGACCTTACGTTGGGAACGTCTGAAAGAGGCTGATGGATACATCATCTACGGTAACTATTGCAATAAGAAGAATAAGATTTACAAATATAAGAAGATCAAGACTGTTTCTGCAAGTAAGTTAAAGGGTAAGAAGAACATTAGCTATACACTTACAAAGCTTGCAGGCGGTAAGAAGTTCAAGAAGAATACATTCTATAAATTTAAGGTTATTGCTTATAAGAATGTAAGAAATTCCAAGACTGGAAAGATAGAAAAGAGAATGATCGGCAAGTCCTTCCAGTTACATACAATAACTGCAACAAAGAAATACAAGTACAACAACCCGATCGGTGTTACTGTAAAGAACACAAAGGGTAAGACGGTTTCAAAGGTTACAGTTAAAAAGCGCAAATCCGTTTATCTTGATGCAACAGTCAAGATGGCTAAGAATAAGAAACTGAAAGTTCACTGTGAGAAGGTTCGTTGGATCTCAACAAATAGCAAGATCGCAACTGTTTCACAGGGAGGCAGAATCAAGGGTAAGAAGAAAGGTACATGTTATGTATATGCACTTGCTCAGAATGGTGCCCGTAAGAAACTGAAGATTACAGTAAAATAAAGCCCCAATATATTATGTATTAAATATACAAGGAGACTCGTCTGTCCAAGTTGGCAGACGGGTCTTTTTTCATTCATTTTTTATGGGAATTTAATTGACTTTTATATATGTAGTGATAGAATACCTCTACATGCGAAAATTATAGAGAGGTGAAAGTATGCAGATAATTAAGAATTTGAAGCCATATTGGAAATCGGTTCTGATCATTGTTCTGTTATTGATCGTTCAGGCATATTGTGATCTGGCATTGCCGGATTATACGTCGAAGCTGATCGATACCGGTATCCAGAATTACGGCATTGATCATTGTAGTCCGTTGCAGATCCCGGAAAAAGCGTATACCATTATTAAAGGGTTTATGGATGAAGATGATGTGACGGTGTGGGAAAAGTATTATGAGCAGTCGGATGATGGCATATACCATATGACAGATGACGGCAAGGATCATATAGATGAGATCGATCAGGCGTGTATGGAGCCGATGATGATGTATTATTATCCATATACGATGGTGGATTCGGATGAAGATAATCAGTTAAAGCAGATGCTTGCAGCAAGCGGTATGACATTGGACGAGCTGCCGCCTGAGATGTGGAGTCAGATGGGAACGCAGATGAAGCAGATGATCGATTCCATGCGTGACAGTATGGGGGATGATATGATGATGTCATCTGCCATTACCTGTACAAGAACCTGTTATGACAGTATGGATTATAATTATAAGGATATCCAGATGTCCTATCTGAAACGTGTCGGTGTAGAGATGATTCTTATGACATTGTTAATGGTTGCATCGGCGATACTTACCGGTCTGGTAGCCGCAAGAGTAGCTGCAGGTGTGGGCTGTGATCTGCGAGAAAGCATTTTCAAACGGGTTATTTCATTCTCGGATGCAGAGATCAACCGGTTCTCGACTGCATCCCTGATCACGCGTTCGACAAATGACGTTCAACAGATCCAGATGGTTACGGTTATGCTGCTCCGTATGGTTTTATATGCACCGGTTCTGGCAGTTGGCGGTATCATAAAGGTTGTAGAGAGCGGCGCCAGCATGGGATGGGTGATCGTAGTTGCGGTAGCAGGCATCCTGGTTGTTCTCGGAGTGTTAATGGCGATTGCACTTCCAAAGTTCAAGATCATGCAGGATCTGGTTGACCGTGTTAATCTTGTGTCCAGAGAGATCCTGACCGGTATTCCGGTTATCCGGGCATTTGGCAGAGAGAAGTTCGAAGAAGAACGTTTTGATAAGGCGAATAAGGATCTGACAAAGACATCATTATTTGTAAACCGTGTAATGACATTTATGATGCCGGTTCTGATGTTTATTATGTATGCGGTTACGATCCTGATCGAGTGGGTTGCGGCTCACAGAATCGATTCGGGTGAGCTTCAGGTTGGATCCATGACAGCGTTTATTACTTATACGATGATGATCATTATGTCCTTCTTAATGATCGGTATGTTATCCGTTATGCTTCCAAGGGCAGGCGTGGCAGCAGACCGAATCAAGGAAGTTATTGATACAGAGAGTACGATCTGTGACAAGCCGGATTGTAAGAAGTTAGAAGCTGTAAAGGGTGTTGTCCGTTACGAACATGTAAGCTTCGCATATCCGGGAGCGGATGAAGATGTTCTGACAGATCTTGATTTTGAAGCAAGACCGGGCGAGACGACAGCGATCATAGGAAGTACCGGCTGTGGTAAATCTTCCCTGGTGCAGCTTATGCCAAGATTCTATGATGTCACAGGTGGTAAGATCACGATCGACGGAACGGATATCCGGGATGTATCAATTGAGAGTCTTCGGGAGAATATCGGTTATGTGCCGCAGAAGGGTGTGCTGTTCTCCGGCACGATCGCATCTAATATCCGGTTTGGTGCAGAGGATGCAAGCGATGAACAGATGAAGAAAGCGGCAGCGATCGCACAGGCAACAGATTTCATCGAGGAAAAGGATAAACAGTATGACAGCAGCATTTCGCAGGGTGGTACAAATGTTTCCGGCGGTCAGAAGCAGAGACTGGCGATTGCCAGAGCAGTAGCCCGGAATGCAAAGATCTATATATTTGATGACAGCTTCTCCGCTCTTGATTTCAAGACGGATGTGGCAGTCAGAAAAGCACTTCGTGAAGACATGACAGACAGTACGGTATTTATCGTTGCCCAGCGTGTCAGCACGATCTTGCATGCAGACCAGATACTGGTACTGGATGAGGGAAAGATCGTAGGCAAGGGTACACACAAAGAACTGATGGAGAATTGTCCGGTATATGAACAGATCGCCCGTTCGCAGTTATCTGAAAAAGAGATTGCGGCGAGCATAGCGTAAGAACTCAGGAAAGGAAGGCAACAGACATGGAAGAAAACAGACCAAGACGTGGTGGACGACATATGGGACCTCCTGGAATGGGAGGCGGCGAGAAAGCAAAGGATTTTAAAGGAACCATATCGAAGCTGGTTCGTTATTCAAGAAAATATCTGCCG
The DNA here is from genome assembly GCF_003480025.1 of Clostridium sp. AM46-21. Taxonomy (NCBI): domain Bacteria; kingdom Bacillati; phylum Bacillota; class Clostridia; order Eubacteriales; family Clostridiaceae; genus Clostridium; species Clostridium sp. AM46-21. The sequence goes on along the minus strand of NZ_QUIB01000013.1, from coordinate 26,680 downwards.
GCAGTGATCGTGGTCATGGTCATTGCGGTGTTCAGTACAGTATTCAATGTTGTCTGCCCGAAGGTACTTGGTAAGGCAACGACAGCGTTATCAGAAGGCATTATGCGGAAGATAAATGGAATCGGCGGAATCGATTTCACCTATATCGGTAAGATTCTCCTGTTCTGTCTGGGACTGTATCTGTTAAGTGTATTATTTAACTTTACACAGGGTATCATCATGACAGGTGTGACCCAGAAGTTATGTTATAAGATGCGTAAGGATGTATCTGAGAAGATCAACCGTATGCCACTTAAGTATTTTGAATCCAGAACCTATGGTGAGGTATTATCCCGTATTACAAATGATATTGATACGATGGGAAACGGATTAAATCAGAGTATCACACAGCTTATTACTTCGGTATCGACTGTTATCGGTGTATTTATCATGATGCTTACGATCAGCCCGCTTATGACGATGATCGCAATTATTATCCTGCCGATCAGTGTGGCATTAATGGGTATTATCATTAAGAAGTCACAGCGTTTCTTCAAACAGCAGCAGGAGTATGTCGGACATATCAATGGACAGGTTGAAGAAGTTTATGGCGGGCATACGGTAATCAAAGCATTTAACAAAGAGGAAACAACCTTAAAGGAATTCCATGAGACAAATGAAGTCTTATACAAATCCGCATGGAAAGCCCAGTTCTTTTCCGGTCTGATGCAGCCGGTTATGATGTTTGTCGGCAACCTCGGATATGTAGGCGTAGCTATTTCGGGTGCGGCGCTTGCCATTCGTGGCACGATCACGATCGGTGATATTCAGGCATTTATCCAGTATGTAAAGAATTTTACACAGCCGATCCAGCAGGTAGCACAGGTTACAAATATGATGCAGCAGATGGCAGCAGCGGCGGAACGTGTATTTGAACTGTTAGAGGAAGAAGAGGAGGTTCAGGTTGTTGAGCATCCTGCTTCTGTCGAGGATATAAAGGGTGAAGTAGATTTCCGTCATGTAAAGTTCGGATACGATCCTGAGAAGATCATTATTCATGATTTCAGTGTTCATGTTGACCCGGGCAAACAGGTAGCGATCGTTGGTCCGACCGGAGCAGGTAAGACCACTATGGTTAAGCTGCTGATGCGGTTCTATGATGTAAATGAAGGAGCCATCCTGTTAGATGGTCACAATGTTAAAGAATATAATCGAAGAGAGCTTCGTGATGCTCTCGGTATGGTTCTTCAGGAAACATGGCTGTTTAAGGGGACGATCATGGAGAATATTCGTTATGGAAGACTGGATGCGACGGATGAGGAAGTAATTGCGGCAGCAAAGGCAGCTCATGCACATCGATTTATCTCGGCACTTCCGGGTGGTTATCAGATGGAGTTAAATGAAGAAGTGACGAATATTTCACAGGGACAGAAACAGCTTCTTACGATTGCAAGAGCAATCCTTGCAAATAATCCGGTTCTGATCCTGGATGAAGCGACCTCTTCCGTTGATACCAGAACAGAACACAGCATTCAGCGTGCAATGGATAATCTGATGAAGGGCAGAACAAGCTTTGTTATTGCGCACCGATTATCAACGATCAAAAATGCAGATATCATCCTGGTCATGAAGGATGGCGATATCATTGAACAGGGTAACCATGAGGAACTGATGGCACAGAACGGATTTTATGCAGAGCTATATAATTCACAGTTTGAACAGGTATCTTAGTGCAGTATATAAGATATAAAAACAGAATATGAACAAGTACAGAACAGTCCTGTTTTTCTTTACAGGACTGTTATTTATAATATGACAAATAATATTTTTTTATGTGATACTATGTCGAAATTGTATAAAATGCACAGAAAATAACGCGGTGTAAACTTTTTTTAGTCATTTTTATATACTTTTCTGCTTAATTATGCTAAACTGAAAAAGGATTTTGTATTTTAGAGGGGAGCATATATGGAGCGCAGAAAAATTGGAGTTATTATCGCACAGGCAGAAGAGAATTCACAGAGTCTGTTTATGAAAGGATTAATGGAGGAGGCATATGTCTATGGATATGATATATGTGTATTTTCCATGTACTTAAGATTTCAGGATACGCTGTATAGACAGATTGGGGATTCGAATATTTATAATCTGATTCAATGGGATGCATTTGATGCGATCATTGTTCTTCCGGATACCATTCAGGCAACTGATATAGCAACCCGGTTAGAAGACAAAATTCACGAGGTATTCTCAGGGGTTGTTCTTTTCGTAGATAAGGATAGTCGTTATTTCCCGACTGTAAAGATAAATCATTATAAACCATATAAGAAATTGATCGATCATTTGATCGAGGTTCATCATTATTCCGATATTATGTTTTTAGACGGGTGGAAGAATCATGTTCATTCTATACAGAGAGAGCAGGCATATAGAGACAGTCTGACGGAGCATGGAATTCCGGTTGATCCGAATAATATTTATTATGGCAATTACTGGTATGATTCCGGCAAAGAGGTTGTGAAGCTGATATTGGATTCCAGAGAGAAACTTCCGGAGGCGATCGCATGTGCAAATGACTGTATGGCGATCGGGGTAGCGGCGGAATTATTCAGTAATCATATTCATGTACCGGAGCAGGTAGCAGTGATCGGTTACGATTCTACCGAAGAAGGGAAAAACCTGAAATGCAAGTTAACATCCGCTGATATTCCGGCCAGAGAATGCGGCAGATATTGTGCGAAATATATCCATGCATCCTTTGAGAAAGAACCGATACCGGAATTTGAATCAGAATCTGTGATCTTTCAGGGGACAAGCTGCGGATGCGAAGGAAAAATACAGTCGGAAAAACATTTTGATGAAAAAGAGAATTTCTGGAATACGGATCATGCGAAGACGGGATACTCTTCTTATTATAACAAGTTTATGGAGGATTTGTTATCTGAACGGGATCACAGAGGTTTTTTCAATACGATATTTCAGCATGTATATCAGGTGCGGCCATTCCATTCGCTTAGTATATGCATGAATGATTACTGGAATTCATCGGAGGTTATGACCAGTGAGGACGCACTGCGCTCTAACGGCTATACGGATAAGATATATCGTATCATAAAATGTGGACCGAGTGAACACACAGACAATCGTATCAGCTTTGATGATATATTTGAAATGAAAGAGATGATACCGGAACTATCTGAGCAAAGAGAATATCCGGAGACATTTTTCTTTACACCATTGTATTTTGATAACCGAAGCTTTGGTTATGCAGTTATTGGTTTTACAGATATAGAAGCACAGTTTACAGAGGTTTACAGAAACTGGTTAAAGAGTATTATGCAGAGTATGGAAGCATTTTATCGTCAGAATGGTCTGCGGGAGTTGCTGTGCCAGATGGAAGCAACACAGATTCGTGATGCAATGACCGGTTTGTATAATTATAAGGGCTTCTTACAGAAGGGAAATGAACTTTGCGAGAATGCGACATTTGATGGTAAATCAATAGCAGTGATCGCGATTGATATTAATAAATTAAAGAATATCAATGCAAGCTATGGAAGAAAAGCAGGGGATGCTGCTATTTTGAAATTGGCACAGCTGATATCGGAAAGTCAGGATGATGATGCTATATGTGCCCGTATCAGTAATGATGAATTTGTTGTTGCGTTCCCGGTTGAAGCATCCGATGAAACATGTGGAGAGGCGTTTATCAAACGTCTGTCGGATAAGATAAAGCAGTATAATGAATTGCGTAAAGAGGCATATGAGCTTGAAATCTGCACGGGTATCCGCTGCGATATGATCTCCGGTTCGGAAGCCCTGGATCATCTGATCAATGAAACTATCAATGTGAAGAACAATAAGAAAGCCATAGAGCAGGGAAAAGAGGAAAGGGCAGGTGTTCTGACGGATAAACAGAAAGCGGATGACCATCTGATGGAATTTATTCTGGATAATAACCGGTTTGTTTATCATTTCCAACCAATTATCAATGCCAGAACAGGAGATGTTTATGCATATGAGGCCCTGATGCGTGCAGACACAGAGCGTAGGATTTCGCCGCTTGATATGTTGGAAAGTGCAGATCGTCTGAATCGTTTATATGATATAGAAAAAGCGACATTTTTTAATGTGGTTGATTACATAGAGGAACACTCTCAGGATTTTGAGGGCAAGAAAGTATTTATTAACAGTATTCCGGGGTATCAGCTGACAGGTAAGGATAAGAAGAAATTAACAGAGATTATGGAACAGCACGCAGGAGAGCTTGTTGTTGAATTTACAGAAGAAACAGAGATGGGGGATGATCAGTTAAAGGAGCTGAAGAACTCCTTTGCAAAGATGAATATTGAAACTGCTATTGATGATTACGGTTCCGGTTATTCCAATGTAAATAATCTGCTTCGGTATATGCCTCGGTTTGTAAAAATCGATCGTATGCTCATGACAGATATACACAAAGATATCCAGAAACAGCATTTTGTAAAGGATATTATAGAATTTGCGCATGATAATGATATTCTGACGTTGGCAGAGGGAATTGAATTGACGCAGGAGCTGCGGGAGGTTATTAAGCTGGGCGTTGATCTGATTCAGGGTTATTATACATCAAGGCCGCAGCCGTATGTTGTGCGTTCGATCGATGAACGTGTGATGAATGAAATTGTTCAATATAATCAGAGTCTGAATGCCAGAATGTATAAGAAAGAATATGAGACGGATTATAATGATACGGTTTCCATGGTTCAGCTTGCCGCTAATAAATATACAAGCATTAAGGTTAAGAAAGCACGGGGAATCAATAAAAAGATCATAATCAAAGGTTCTGTCGGCTTCCAGCCGAATATACTGATGTCTGTAGAAGATGGATTCCGTGGTACCATCATACTTGAGAATGTCAGTCTTGCGGGAGAACGCGGAATTCCGTGTATTGATATCGGTAAGAAGTGTAATGTAAATCTTCAGATTGCCGGAGAAAACGAACTACGTACAGGAGGTATCAGAGTTCCGGATAGTTCAGTGCTTACGGTTGTAGGAGACGGTAATCTGACGATCAATCTGAATTCGGGAAAATACTTTGGCATTGGTAATTCATTGGATGAGTATCATGGCGAACTCAACTTCTATCAGGATGGTGGAATCATCATTAATGCAAATGGTATGAAGGGCATTGGTATTGGTTCCGGACTTGGCGGTGTTATCAATATCAAACGCGGGCATTATGAGTTTGATATGAAAGGTCAGGAAGGAGCCTGTATCGGATCTGTAAATGGTGATTCCGAATTGTTTATAGAATACTGCGACATGGATATTTATTCCGGTATATCAAACGGTACGATCATTGGATCTGTAAATGGTGATGCAGATATTAAGCTTGAGAATATATCGGCAAAGCTTCAGGGAGCAGGTAATATCATAACCGGTATCGGAACGATTGCCGGTAACAGCTGTATGGTTCGTCTGGAAAATGTAAATATCTCGTCGAATATCCGTGCAAAGGAATGTTATGGCATCGGATGCCGTGCAGGAAGAACGAATATCTATATCGGATATGCAGCAGTTAAAAGCGTGGTACAGGGCAAGTCAGCGGTTGCCTTTGGTAATTCGGTCATGTCTGCCAAGCTGTACTGTTCCAATGCTGATGTTGGAACGAATGCCGTTACAGAGTTCAATTCGGATATCGGAGCACTTGAAAAGAATATACAACTGGAGAACGGTCGTGCAGAGTTTATCCTGAATGGACAGGAGGTCAAACGTCAGATTCTTGCGGCAAGGTTATAAATAATTCCCGGCAGACTTTTTCTGACAGATGGAAGTGCCTCACTACAAATGACGATTAAGATTTCGTTGTAGGCAGTTCCATTTGTCAGGAAATGTTTGCCGGGACTTTTTGAATTATAAAAAGGCTGTTCGTAGGTGACGGTGTTGGAATAAAAAAACAGGTTTGCTTTTTTGAAGCAAACCTGTTTCAGTTTACGTGCATGAGAGGATTCGAACCCCCGACACCTTGGTCCGTAGCCAAGTGCTCTATCCAGCTGAGCTACATACACACGTTGTTCAACAACAGATAGTATTCTATACCAGTTCTATAAATTTGTCAAACAAAATCTAAGATTTTCTTAAAAATTTTCTGTATTTTTTTCAAGACACAATTTGATCTGTGGCTGAGCACCATCTCCGTAGATCATATTTTTAATCTCCTGCATTTCGAGGTCTGTTTGAGAGATAACATCAGCACAATGTTTTAAGCGGCCGGAGATAAGTTCGGGATCGGCGACATCCTTTTTATAACGGAGCTGGTGGTCAAGACTTGCCCAGAAGTCCATCGCGATGGTACGGATCTGAACTTCTACCCGCATATTTCTCGTATGGTCGGCAAAGAAGACAGGAACTTCTATGATCAGATGAAGACTACGGTAACCATTTGGCTTTGGATGGCTGATATAGTCTTTTGCTTCAATCAGAGTAATGTCATTCTGACTGATGAGCTTCTCTGCAACGGCGTAGATGTCATCGATAAAGGAGCAGATAACACGAAGCCCCGCAACATCATTCAAATTATATACGATATTTTCCACGGATACCTGACATCCTCTTGACGACAGCTTTGTTGCGATGCTGACCGGTTTCTTGATTCGGGACTGGATGAATTCAATTGGATTTCGGTTATAGCGGACGCTGAAATCTGTATTTAATACATCCAGCTTGGTCTGAACTTCCTTGATCGCACAGGAGTACATCATCATAAGCTCCTCAAATCGTTTCATGTCTTCTATAAAAGGATTCTGTTCCGGATATAGAAGAGCGTCAATATAGCTTCTGTATATATTTGTATTTGTATTATTATCTTTAGCAGACATATTCATAATCTCCGTTTCTGTTTTAGGCAATCTTTATTTTATCACTTTGCATGAATAGACAAAAAATCATTGTTCATATTATTCTACTACATTTTAAAGGTAGAGTATACTATAAAAACATGATAAAATGAGCATTGCGACGGAATGTGCTTGCACAAGCCGGCATAATGCGAAAAAAACATAGAGCCGACAGGCGATATGATAAAATGAGCATTGCAACGGATGTGCTTGCACAAGCCGGCATAATGCGAAAAAAACATAGACAGGTGACATGATAAAATGAGCATTGCAACGGATGTGCTTGCACATACCGGCATAATGCGAGAAAGAAGTGAATTATATGAGATATTTGGATCGGCTGATTGCATCAGAGGTTCTTCCGAATGCTTATAAAGAGTGGCGGGGATACCGACAGAAGCTGACAGACTTTATAGAAGAAAATTGTGTGGCCGAAGGAGGGTGTAAGCCTGTTCTTGCTATATGGGGAGCAGGACGGTCAAATGACATCGATCTGGCAAGACTTACAGAGAGATTTAAGCTGGTTTTGATCGACCGGGATGCAGAGGGACTTGCACAGGCGTGTAAGACCTATGGATTGGAGGCAACAGATGCTATTTGCGTGGATCTTCCATTCTGGAATGTGGAGCTGGAGACTTATGAAATGTTTGAAGCATTGCTTGCAGAGGGGGAAGAAGCAGAGATCGTGATCGAGCATTTGAAACAGGTTGCATTTGACAACAGCCACAGGGTATTGCCGGAGATTGGACGAAGGTTTGACTACAGCGTCTGCGTAGGACTTCACAGCCAGTTGAATGCGAGATTTGCAGGCCTGTTATATATGTATCGGGAGAATTATGATGAGGAAGAATTGCAGATGATCGAGAATGCGATCCGTGCATTAAACGAAGCTGCGGTTACCCGGACAAATGATGTGATCTATATGCTGACGGAGAAATTAATGGTGTTCGGGTTAGAATGGGCAGTTGTAAATGAATCCGCTATGGATCAGTGGGAGAATCTTGTCCCTGAAGAAATTGAAGGAGCATTGCAGCTTCGTCATGACATCGGAATGCATAAGGATTTTGATATCCGGATTGAAGCGGAGCGGCGGTTGTTCTGGCCATTTGCATGGAAGGAGCGAAAGAAGGGGTATGTGATGGAATTGCTGGCAGTACAGCCTCTTGAATAATAGAGAATTGGGTCTATACGAAGCCGGACAGAATATTAGCAAATTGAAGTGGAATGAACAGTAATAGAAAATCGGAAAAATTCCATAAAAAACAGGGGTAAAAACGTATAGCGGTTATAGGGAGAGACAAATGACAGACAGAGAATTTGGAAAATATATGTCTGCGATCGCACAGGGAGACAGGGAGAGCCTTCGGGCAGTGTATGACGAATATCTGAAGCTGATCTTTGCGGTGGTCTATGATACGATCCGGCAGAGAGAGGAAGCGGAGGATGTTACATCGGAGTTCTTCATCAAGCTTTATCGGATCGCAGACAGTTATAAGAAGGGAACCGGTCATAAGAGATGGCTTTTGACGATCGCAAAGAATATGGCGATCGACCGGATACGAAAGATCGATCGTGAAATGCTGGTGGATGAAATGCCGGAGCGAAACGAAGGAAAGACGATGGAGAGTCAGGTAGTGGAGAGCCTGACATTGAAGCAGGCAGTTGCCACGTTAAAGCCGGAGGAGCAGGAGATTCTGGATCTGAAGGTAGTCGGAGGATTTACATTTAAAGAGATCGCGGAAATGAAAGGGCGACCGATCGGAACGATCACATGGATCTATAATCAGGCAATACAAAAATTAAGGAGGTGCAGGCTGTGAGAGATGAACAGAATAAGAACAGACAGACGGAAGAAGACAGATTCATAGAAGCTTATCTGAACCGGATCGATGCAGATGCACCGGATCTGTGGGATCGGATCGAAGCAGGGCTTGACCGTGAAGCAAAGGATGTAGAAGAAAAACAAAAGAAAACCTCAAAGGTAAAATATGTAATTCCGGTTCTTGCGATCGCAGCGGTTCTTCTGGCCGCAGTGATCGCGACACCGTTGCTGTCTGATTCTAAGCGACATTCGAAAGAAATAAATGCAGGCAGGACAACGGATGTTTCAAATGATGGGCTGGATGCAGCAGAGAATTCAAATATATCCGATCGGGCGGAAGATTATGTGGATGAAACAGCGGATTCCATACCGGAGACAGTACAGAATGAAACTGCCAACAGACCGACACAGAATACAACAGAAGCTATACTGATGAATGGAGCCGGTGGGGATTCGTCCGATGTTCAGGCGGAAGCAGGCCATACAAAGAGTCAGACAGATGCACAGGAAAATGCGGGATGTACAGATCTTCAGGTGTCGGAATCAGCTGATATGGATGCATGGCAGGAAATGAGTAATATAGCAGTTACACTTCAGATCACAGAGATTGTAACAGCAGAGCCGGATGCGGTACAAAAATATGCCGCAAAACTCTTGCAGGTATCTGATGCATCCGGGGAATTAATAACCGGTCAGGACATCGTATTGCAGCCGGAAGAAGCAGAGACATTTTCAGTAGGGGAAGAAGTAACAGGTACACTTCTCCGATATGATTCTGAACGACAGGCATGGATCTTAAACAGACAGTAGTTGATCTGTAAGAAAAAAATCCATAAAAAGAGGATACCCATCCGTATCTTAGTCATAAATAGAACAGATAGCTGTAAAATTTCGTTTTTACATTCGACAATTGCTAACGTCAGAGGTGATCAGAGCAGAAATTATGCAGCTATCGGATAGTGACTAAGATAAGGAGGGTATTTTTTATGAGAAAAATCAGACGGATGGTAAGTGTGGTTATAATCTCCTGCATGATGGCGGGCTGCCTTGCAGGCTGCGGAAGTGGGAGAGAAACAGGAGGCACGCATGGAGAACGACAGGGAACGGAAAGCCGGTCGGGTACGGAGCGGGAGAGCATCGCAGAAAGATACAGACAGAAAGCCATAAAAGAGGAATTTGAAGAAAATATAGCGGAATCCGGACAGTCACAGCAAAATATGGCTGTGCCGGAATGTATAGAAGAAGAGGCTTGTGATAGTGTGGTTTCGGCTGCCGATACATATAACTCGGTAATGGATAGTGCATCAAATTCTGAATATGTAAAAATCGGATATGGAGAATCCGGTTATGATACCAGAGAGTATGACTATCAGGAAGAACATCGGTTTGTGTCTACTAAAGATTCACCGCTTTCAACATTTGCGGCAGACTGTGATACAGCATCCTACAGCAATATCAGAAGTTATATCGAAGAAGGAACGCTGCCGCCGACAGGAGCAGTCCGGGTCGAAGAAATGATCAATTATTTTGATTATGACTATGTATCAGACCCGGAGGCTGGGAAGAAGTTTGCAGTATATACGGAATATGCGGATTGTCCATGGAATAAAGATACAAAGCTGATGATGGTAGGACTGAATACGGCCGCGATCGATATGAGTGAGAAGAAAGCATCCAATCTGGTATTCCTGATCGATACATCCGGTTCTATGTATGAGGAAAATAAACTGCCGCTGGCACAGAAAGCATTTAAGATGCTGGCGGAGAATCTGGATGAAAATGACAGGATCAGTATTGTTACATATGCGGGTTCAGATACGATTGTTTTAAATGGCGTGGCAGGTTCGGAGGCCTATACGATATGCGAGGCACTGGATTCGCTGGAAGCATCCGGCAGCACAAATGGAAGTGCGGGACTGATCACGGCATATGAGATCGCAGAGCAGCAGTTTATAAAAGACGGAAATAATCGGGTGATCCTTGCGACGGACGGGGATCTGAATGTCGGGCTGACAAGCGAGAGTGATCTGGTAGGATTGATCACTGAGGAGAAGGACAGCGGTATATTCTTGAGTGTTCTGGGATTTGGCTCTGATAATCTGAAAGATAACAAGTTAGAAGCATTGGCAGATCACGGAAACGGTAATTACTCGTATCTGGATTCAGTCTATGAAGCAAAGAAGGTTCTGGTTGATGAAATGGGTGGAACCTTATATACGGTTGCAAAGGATGTCAAATTACAGATTGAATTCAATCCGGAGCAGGTGAAAGGTTATCGGCAGATCGGATATGAGAACCGGACGCTTTCTGCAGAAGATTTTGCAGATGATATGGTGGATGGCGGCGAGGTCGGAGCCGGTCATGTGGTGACTGCACTCTATGAGGTGGTTCCAGTCGATTCGGAATTTGACGTGCCGGAGACAGAGACAAAATATACATCGAAAAAGCAGAGTACAGATTATTCCGGCGAACTGGCAACCGTGAATATCCGTTACAAAGAGCCGGATGGAGATAAGAGCACACTGGAAACAGCCGTTATAAAGGCAGAAAGCGGTCAAAAGGGAATGTCTCATGACCTGAGCTTTGCATCGGCGGTTGCGGCATATGGAATGCTGCTTACGGACAGCACATATAAAGGAACAGCGACGTATAAGATGGCGGAAGAACTTGCGGAAGCAGGAATCACGGTTGAGATAAATGAAAGGGACATGGCTCAGGCAAGCAACGATCAGTTATACCGGAGCCAATTCCTTGAACTGGTGCGGAAGACGGAGAAGTTATCTCAACGTGAACCTGAGGCACAGATGTGGCAGTGCGATTAACAGACGACCGGTTATTTATACTCGAAATTCATAATAAATATAAGCCATAAAAGGTGTTTTTTTTCTCTGATATATGCTTTTTTATTTTAAACGTATAGAAGCACTTCCCTTTTATTGATAATTCTTGTATAATAAAGCATTAGAGTTGCCAAAAGGCAAATATGAGAAAAGACAGGAAGGATAAAATGAATGGGTGAAAAAAAGATAATGCTCGGTAATGCAGCGATCGCCAGAGGCGCATATGAAGCCGGTGTAAAGGTATCAGCAGCATATCCGGGTACTCCAAGTACAGAGATCAGTGAGAATATTGTAAAATATCCTGAGATATATGCAGAATGGTCTCCAAATGAAAAAGTTGCAACAGAGGTTGCGATCGGAGCATCATTTGCCGGTGTCCGTTCAATCGTGTCAATGAAGCATGTAGGTGTGAACGTAGCTTCAGATCCATTATTTACAGCAGCATATACCGGTGTAAAGGGTGGTATGGTTTTAGTAGCAGCCGATGATCCGGGTATGTATTCATCACAGAATGAACAGGATTCCAGACTGGTAGCAAGGACAGCGATGATTCCGGTGTTTGAACCATCTGACAGTATGGAAGCAAAGGAGTTCACAAAGTATGCATTTGAATGCAGCGAGAAGTACGATACTCCGATCATGCTCCGTACAACAACCAGACTGGCACATTCACAGGGCGTTGTTGAATTAAATGACAGAGTAGAAGTAGAGGATAAGCCATACGAGAGAGACATTAAGAAGATGGTTATGATGCCGGGTAATGCGATCCCTCGTCATGTATTTGTAGAACAGAGATTAAAGGACATGGCAGCAGACGGTGCGGATATGCCGATCAATCGTGTAGAGATGAATGATACCAGCGTTGGTGTTATCACCAGCGGTATTCCATATCAGTACGTAAAGGAAGCAATGCCAAATGCCTCCGTATTAAAGCTTGGTATGGTAAATCCGCTTCCTAGAAAGTTGATCGAAGACTTTGCGGCAAAGGTTGATAAGCTGTATGTTATTGAGGAGTTAGAGCCTCATATCGAGACACAGGTAAGAGCCTGGGGCATCGATGCAGTAGGTAAGGAGCTTCTGACCGTTCAGGGTGAATACAGTGCAAATATGTTAAGAGAGAAGATCCTCGGCGAGAAGGTTGAGCAGGAAGAACCTGCAAAGGTTGCGCCTAGACCACCTATCCTTTGTCCGGGATGTCCGCATAGAAGTGTATTTTCAGTATTAAACGAACTGAAGATCCATGCAGCAGGAGATATCGGATGCTATACACTGGGAGCAGTTGCGCCGCTTAGCGTAATTGATACAACCGTATGTATGGGATCTTCCATTTCTACATTACATGGTATGGAAAAAGCAAAAGGAAAAGATTATATCAAGAACTGGGTTGCGGTTATCGGTGATTCCACATTCATGCATACAGGTGTAAACTCTCTGATGAACATGGTTTACAACAAGGGTACAGGAACCGTTATCATCCTTGATAACTCAACAACCGGTATGACAGGACATCAGGATCATGCAGCGACCGGTAAGACCTTGCAGGGTGAACCTACATATGCGATCAACATTTATAAATTGTGTAAGGCGATCGGTATTGACAGTGTACATGAGATCAATGCATTTGACATTGACGGTTTAAAGAAGCTGATCAAAGAGGAAGTTGCAAAGGATGAGATCTCTGTTATTATCACCAAGTCTCCTTGTGTTCTTTTAAAGACAACCAAGGTAACAGGTGTATGCAGAGCTATCCCGGAGAAATGTAAGAAGTGCGGTATGTGCTTAAAGCCGGGATGTCCGGCAGTTATCAAGCAGCCGGATGGAACGATCCAGATCGATGAGACCATGTGTAATGGTTGCGGACTGTGTATGAAGCGTTGTAAGTTTGATGCGATCGAAAAGGAGGAATTCTAATGGCTGTAAAGAATATTATGATAGTTGGTGTCGGTGGACAGGGAACTCTTCTTACAAGCCGTATCCTCGGTGGTATCACGACAGCAGCAGGTTATGATGTAAAGCTCTCCGAGGTTCATGGTATGAGCCAGAGAGGCGGTAGTGTTGTTACATATGTAAGATATGGTGAGAAGGTTGCGGAACCGATTGTAGAAGAAGGTCATGCAGATGTTCTGATCGCATTTGAGAAGCTGGAAGCTATGCGTTATGCTCATTTTCTGAAGAAGGATGGCGTAATTATTGCAAATGATCAGAGAATCGATCCGATCACGGTTGTAACCGGTCAGGCAGAATATCCGGATCACATCTTAGAGACATTATCAGAGAAGCATAAGGTGATCTCGATCGATGCGATGGCAGAGGCAAAGAAGCTGGGCAATCCAAAGGTATTCAATACGATCATAATCGGTGTTGCCGCAAAGCATATGGATTTTGACCATGACAAATGGGTTGAGGTCATCAAGGCAACAGTTCCTCCAAAGACTGTTGAGATGAATCTGAAAGCATTTGAAGTTGGTTATGCATTATAATAAAAAATATAGATACAGATCAAACCAAGGATGCCTCCTGTTCAAAAGACAGGAGGTATCTTTGTGTCAGCTGGCGTTTGTATAGTAAATGTCGCTGACTACTTTAACCGGAAGATACGAAAATCAACCTGATTAATGAGAAAAATCCAACGTCAAAATTGGTAAATGTTACATTATGTATAGGTTTTCATCTGTAAAATGTGTTTTTTTAGGTATTTTTGACAAAAAAGAGTGGACGATACAGAGGATATAGTGTAAAATCATCTATGTGAGTGTTTTCACATGGGAAAGGAAAACTGAGGGCTATTTAAGGAGAATTCGTGATGAACGATACAATCACTGTTAATATCAGCAAAAAATGGCAGATGTTGTTATGGAAGGTATTTCTGACGTTAGCGTGTATATTCATGGTTGTTGAATTGATCATGTGTATGACGAATATAGGAAATGATAAGGCAGATCTCGGGATGTCCGGTGGAGCATATATTACATTATATGTTGTAGTGCCATTTCTGATATATGCAGCAGCATTGACAGGAACGCTGGTCGCTTTAAAGAAGAATAAATTAACCGATAATGGTGCAGACTGGCTGGTTTCCCTGATGATGTTTACAGTGTTGGCAGTACCTGCATTTGAACATTACAATTCGATCATTCTGGTGCTGATGCCAACGATCGCTATCGTGATCACGGCTATCTTTGCGAATCAGAATATTACGATCGTGATCGCACTTCTTGCATCGGCAAGTCTTATCATCAATGAGATTCATCTGCATCATTTATATGACTGGACACAGATGCGGTTCAGTGGATATGTTGTTACATCATTTGTATTGGTATTTATACTGACCTTTGTAACGTGCTTACTGAATATGCATACGAAGGAACTGATGGAATCCATCGGCAATTTCACAGTTCGTCAGATGAGTCTTATGACAGAGCTTCGTAAAGATCCGCTGACAGGATTATATAACAGACGTTCCTTTGAGGAGAGTCTGGAGAAAGAAATCCTGCAGACCGAGGAGACCGGTGAGAAAGCATATATTGCGATCTTTGATATCGACCATTTCAAGAATGTAAATGATACATACGGACACAGCAATGGTGATGTGGTTATCAAGGCTCTTTGTAAGATGCTGAAGGAGAAATCAAAAGACTATGGTCTTGCATTCCGTTACGGTGGAGAGGAATTTGTTATATTGTTCAGCAACATTGAACTGCCAAAGGTGATCAATGTCGTAGAGGATGTAAGAACAGAATTCCGATGCTACTACTTCCAGTTCATGAATAACAGTGGAATCACCTGTAGCTGTGGTGTTGCGGAATATTCCAAAGGAGAGAGTGCAAAGGCATGGTTCAATCGGGCAGATAATTCGCTGTATCAGGCGAAGGAAGCCGGACGTAACCGTACGGTTGTAAGTGAATAAGATAATTAAAAAGATGCAATCCGTAATTTAAAAAAATGATATCAAAAAAACAGAGAAATTGGTACTATAAGTATACCGGTTTCTCTATTTTTTTGCGAATTTTCAAGTTGGTATAAAAAAATATAAAATTGGTATTGCAAAACCAGTTGATAGGTGGTATATTATATTTACAAAGTGGTTCACAAAAAGAACCACAAAAGGAGATGGAAAATGAAGAAGGATATGGAATATTATATTCAGGTTTCCGGTCGTATTATGAAAGATAATCTTGATAAGAGAAAGTCTCTTACCAAAAAGATATGCGACTGGTATCTGGATCAGGACAAAGAAGATATATGTCTGATCGCATCCGGATCGTCCCTGAATGCAGCATATGCAGCTCGACCGTTTCTTTTAAAATACAGTAAATTCGATATCAGTGTATTAAGTACAGTGGAATATCTGGATGTTTACCGGGAGAGAGAAAAGAACCGGTTTACGATTTTAATATCCCAGAGTGGCTGCAGTACAAACATAATAGAAATTATGAAGGAGCTGGATAAAGAGCATCAACCATTTGTTTTGTTAACCGGGAATGAAAATGGCAGTGCAAGCAGATACACGGATCACCTTGTGGAGTATGGAGTTGGAAATGAAACCATTGATTATGTAACGCTTGGATATTCTACTTTGATCGAGTTCCTGATGCTTATGATACTGGAGATAGGTTTTCAAAAAAGAGAAATTAGTGATCAGGAATATGAAACTGCAGTAAGCCAGATCCGGAATGCTTGTGAAATGCAGGAGCTTTGCCTGATGCAGGCGAAAGAATTGGTACAAAAACGATATCAGGATCTGTTGTGTATGGAAAAAGCAATACTGGTCGGCGATGGAGCCAATCTGGCAACGGTCAGAGAGGGAGCGTTGAAATTTCAGGAAACTCTGAAAGTTCCGACGGTATATTATGAAAGCGAAGAATTTATACATGGACCGGATATGCAGCTTACTCCGGATTATTCGGTTTTCTTTATAGATTGTGGTAAAACCTCTGATCGACTGTATGATATTTATAAAGCAACATTGTTGATCACGGAGCACTGCTATATGATTACGGATCAGGTTCACGATAAACGAGATGGACAGATTCGGATACCATGCCGGCTTCCGGCAGAGATCACACCGTTATATACAGCTGCATTGTTTCAATATATAGCGGCTCATGTAACAAAGGAAAAAAATAATTTTACTTGTCATCCGCTGTTTTCCCGGATGGAACAGGCTGTTTCGCCAAAAACAGAAGACTATGACAGGATTATGAAAGAAAAGCTTGAAAGGAGCAGAAGGGAGGAGAACGGATGAGAAAATATGTTTTAGCAACACACGGAAAGATGGCCGAAGGAATGTTGACAACGATTGAAATGCTGGCAGGTGCACAGGAAAATCTGACCTGTATCAATGCTTATACAGATGAATGCCCGGATCCGCTTCCGGAATTAAAGAGAATTGTTGAAGCGGATTCAGAGGCAGAGATTGTGATAATGACAGATCTTTTAGGCGGAAGTGTGAATAATAATGCATCCGCATTATTGTCTGATCCAAGGATACATGTTGTTGCCGGTGTGAATCTGGCTGCAGTGATCGGTATCCTGTTGAGTGCAGAGGATCAGGATACGGCATCTGTAATTGAAAGTGCGGTTGCAGAGGCTAAAGATATGATGGTTTATTGTAATACAGTAAATGCAACGTATGATGATGATGATTTTTAATCTGTGTATTGACAGAAAAGAAAGGAGAAGGTTTATATGATTAAATCAATTCGTGTTGATTATCGTCTCTTACATGGACAGGTAGCAGTGTCATGGACAGCATCATTAGGGGCAGATTGCCTGCTTCTGGTCAGTGACACGGTTAAAAATGATCCACTGAGATTAAACGCACTAAAGATGGCGAAACCATCCGGAACAAAGGTTGTAGTAAAAAATACAGCGGAAGCTGTAGAGGCATTGAAAAGCGGGGTAACTGATAAATATAAATTATTTATCATCTGTGAAACGGTAGAAATAGCCAAAGCAATCATTGAAGCTACAGGAGAAAAGACATTAAATATCGGCAACATTGCATACCATGAAAATGCAAAATTATATGGTAGAAGCGCATATATGGATGCAGCCGAGCTGGCTCTGGTAAAAGAGATGGTTGATGATGGCGTTGATGTATTTATTCAGATGATCCCGGCTGATAAAGTAATTAAATGCAAATCGCTGTTTTAACGGATGAATGGAGGGACAGATTATGATATTAAAAACAATACTTATTTTTCTGATCGGCCTGCTTGGTTATTCAGAATGGCTGCTTGGTACAAGCTGCCTGCAGCGACCGATCGTTCTTGGACCGTTAGTAGGTCTGGTAATGGGAAATCTTCCGGCCGGTATTATTATGGGGGCAACTATGGAACTTGCACTTGTAGGAGCCGTATCGATCGGTGCATATAATCCGCCGGATCTGATCGCAGGCACTGTGCTCGGTGTTTCACTTGCGATTCAGTCAGGAGGCGGAGCGGAAACAGCTTTAGTACTTGGTATTCCGATCGCAACCGTAATGCTTGCGGCAAATACCGGTATCTGCCAGCCGTTGATGCTTGTTATGATCCACAAATGTGACCGTGATGCTGAAAAAGGTAATATACGGGCATTTAACAGAGATTATCTGATCGCAGGATATCTTCAGAATCTTTTTGGTATTGTCTGCATCCCACTTGCATTTTATTTTGGCAGTGATGCAGTAACAGCACTTCTTGGTAAAATACCTGAATTTGTTCAGTCCGGTATGGATATAACAGCAGCACTGCTTCCTGCACTTGGTTTTGCAATGCTTGCACAGCAGATGATGAATCGCAAGGTTGCACCATTTTTCTTCCTTGGCTTTTTCCTGGTATCATACCTTGGAATATCCACAACAGGAGTTGCGATTTTTGCCGTACTTATTGTGATAATCGGAGTAACATTTGGCATATTCGGAGACAAGCAACAGGGGGCGGTACCGGTAGTTGAAACCGCAGATAACGGAGGTGATTTTGATGAGTTCTAAGATACATGCAGACTACGATAAGGTAGTTACGAAAAAAGATCTCACAAAGGTGTTTTTAAGAGAGATCACATATGAACATACATGGAATTATGAACGAATGGGAAATGTAGGATTTTGTTTTTCCATGTATCCGGTTTTAAAGAAACTGTATCCGGATAAGAAGGATCTGGCAGCTGCTATGAAGCGTCATCTGACGTTATATCAGACCAGCCATTATCTTGCAACATTTCAGATGGGTATCACAGCCGCAATGGAAGAGGAAAATGCACAGGATGCAGATTTTGATACAGATTCGATTGGCGCAGTAAAAACAGCATTAATGGGACCTATAGCAGGAATCGGCGATTCTCTGTTCTGGGGCACGATCAAGGTAATCGCAACAGGAATCGGATGTTCACTTGCCTTGCAGGGGAACATTCTCGGACCTATTCTCTTCCTTTTGATCTTTAACATTCCGGCATATCTCTGCAGATGGTTTGGAGTATTCCTTGGATATAAAATGGGTCGTGAATCCATGGCAAAGATTGTTGAATCCGGTTTGATGAAGGTAGTTATGGAAGTAGCCTCTATCATGGGTATCATGGTAGTTGGCGGCATGACGATGGATATGACGTCGATTAATTTTATAACGCAGATTGGAAGCGGCGAAGAAGCAAGTACAATTCAGGATCTGTTAAATGGCATTGTCCCGGGCCTTCCGGTGCTGTTGCTATTTGGAGTTACTTACTGGTTATTGAAGAAGAAGGTTAATCCGTTGCTTATTATGTTGATCATGCTTGTACTTGGAATAGCAGGAGCATTCTTTGGCTTCCTTGGTTAAAAAGGAGGTAGTAGTAAGGTGAAAAAAATAGTAATTGATATGCATGTACATCCTGCATTTTTAGAGCCGGTATGCAAAACGGAATATCAGAATGAATTTGCAAAAAAGATGTATGGCTTATACAAGACGGATCAGATCCCGGTTGATGCACTGTTAACCTTGATGGATTGTTCCGGAGTGGATAAAGCGGTTTTGCTTCCACTGGATCTGACTACGGAATATGGAGGCATACTAGGAACAAATGACCAGGTAAAGGAATTGACAGCAACATATCCGGATCGTTTTATCGGATTTGCCAGTGTAGATCCTCACAGGCCGGATGCGACAGAGATACTTGAAACAGCATTTGCAGAGTATCATCTGGCAGGCCTGAAGCTTCATCCGTCAAAGCAGAAGTTCTATCCGGGAGATGAATACATGGAGCCGATATATCAGATATGCGAGAAGTATAATAAACCGATCGTGTTTCATTGCGGAATGTCGGTAGAGCCGGATACCTTATCTAAATATGCGAGGCCGGTTGAGTTTGAAGAAACAGCATACAGACATCCAAAGCTTCGAATCTGTCTTGCACATTGCGGATGGCCATGGGTGCAGGAAACCTGTATGCTGATGCTCAAATACAGAAATGTTTATGCGGATACAGCATTCCTGTATTTTGATACAGCCCCGGAGTTTTATCACAAGGTATTCGAAGTGGATATGGGACCGCACTGGATCGATCGAAGCTTCAGACATCAGATCATGTTTGGCTCTGATGATCCGCGGTTAGAGATGCGGAGAATGAAAAAGGCTATAGAAGCTATGGATATAAGAGAATCTACCAAGGATCTGATATTTGGACAGAACGCGATTGAGTTTCTGGGATTGGAGGTATGATGGTAACACATGGCAGTATAGAGGTGCTGACAAAAGAATATAACTGTCTGGTGAAAATTACAGATGATATCAGGCAGGTTGTAGAAAAAAGCAAAATCAGAAATGGAGTTGTATATGTTATAACAGCACATACGACAACAGGAATTGCAGTTAATGAAGGACTGGAGTGCCTGGAATATGATATTGGGCATCTGATGGAAAGACTTGTTCCTGAGGATGGAGAATATGCACATGGGAGGTTATTAGATTCCTACGGTGCGATGGCAGGCAATCCGACCGGACATTTAAAGGCCCATCTGACCGGAAATCATTGTGTATTCCCGGTTATAGATGGAAAGCTGAAAAGCGGAAGTGCACAGGACATATATCTGTGTGAATATGATGGACCGCAATATAGAACAATTTATATAACAATCATAGGAGAATAAAAAATAAAATAATAGGAGGAAAGAACTATGGCATTAAAAAAATTTGACGCAGAGAAATATTTAAAGGACGGAGCAAAGACATACTCATTAAGAGGAGAGGTTGAGGCATTGATTGACCGGATCACGGCAAAGGAATATGACAGCGTATGTATGCTTGGTATCGGTGGAACATGGGCAGAATGGTATCCGGTTGTAGAAGTAGCCAAGAAATATACAGATCTTCCGATCTATCTTGAAAATGCAGGTGAATTTCTGGTAAAAAATAAAAAACATATTACAGATAAGACTCTTGTATTTACCTCTTCTGCATCAGGCAATACTATGGAGATCTTGAAGGCAGTAAAATATTGTAAGGATCAGGGAATCAATGTATATGGATTTACAAAGGATGAGACAACTCCTTTAGCAAATCTGTTGACAGACCCGATTTATAATGCATGTGGTGACTGTGAGCATTCTTACTTATTATACTATTTTGTAATGCTCCGTATCTTAAAGAACAGAGGAGAATTTCCACATTATGACAGATGGGCAGATCAGATGGAAAATCTGTTTAAGGATCTCCTTGCGGCAAGAGAAAAATTTGAGCCAAGAGCGATCGAGATTGCAAAGACATATGCACATGAACCATATACAATGTTTACAGGCTCCGGTGTCCTTTGGGGTGAGACCTATCTCTTTACAATGTGTATCTTAGAGGAGATGCAGTGGGTTCGTACAAAGACTGTTTCATCTGCTGATTTCTTCCATGGGCCATTGGAGTTAGTTGATGACAGAGTTCCGGTATTTGTAATAAAAGGTGAGGACGAATATCGACCATTAGATGAAAGAGTAGAACGATTTGTAAAAGAACATACAAAGAAAGCTGTTATTATTGATACCAAGGATTACATTCTGGATGGTATCGATGATGAGTTCCGTGTAATCTGCTCTCCGATGATTATTACCGCGATATTAACAGAACGACTTGCTATTCATTATGAGCAGAATACAGGACATAGTCTGGAATTCAGACGTTACTATCGTCAGTTTGAATATTAAAAAGGTCAGGCGGTTATTATGGTTGAATTCACATATGTAATTACAGATGAGCAGGGACTTCATGCCAGACCGGCTTCACAGTTTGTTATGGCTGCTGCAAAATGTAAGAGCACAGTATCCGTAACATTTGGATCCAGAACCGTAAACGCAAAAGGAGTTATGGCAGTTATGAGTCTGGGAGCAAAAAAAGGTCAGGAGATCCTGATAAAAGTAGAAGGTGAAAACGAGGCAGAAGATGCAGCAAACCTGAAAGCGTTCGTTCAGGAACATCTGTAAAAGGATCGGATTTTAAAGAGGTGACAATATGGTAATATTACAGGGTAAAAGTGTATTTGGCGGAGTTGCTATCGGGAAGATACAATTCTTTAAAAGGGACGAAATCCAGATAAAACGACGTCATGTCGATGATCCGGAGGCGGAAATACGCCGCTTCCGGACTGCAAAGGAAAAAGCACTTTCTGAATTGCAGCAGTTATATGACAAGGCACTTACTGATGTGGGAGAAGCAAATGCCATGATCTTTGAAGCACATCAGTTAATGCTTGAGGATCCGGATTATAATGATTCTGTAGAGAATATTATAAATACACAAAAGGTAAATGCTGAATATGCAATAGGTGTCACATCTGATAATTATGCAGCAATCTTTGAAGCGATGGATGATGCCTATATGCAGGGAAGGGCAGCAGATGTAAAGGATGTATCGAACAGGCTCCTTTCCCAGTTTGCAAAAAAACAGAATGCTTCATTTGAAATGACAGAGCAGGTAATCATCGCGGCAGATGATCTGGCACCAAGCGAGACTGTTCAGCTTGATAAAGATAAGGTGCTGTCATTTATTACAGTGGAAGGCTCGGCAAATTCCCATACAGCGATTCTTGCCAGAACCATGAATATTCCGGCTGTTATAGGAATCGGTGATACATTAACACCGAAATATGACGGAAGACTTGCAATCGTAGACGGTCAGGAAGGAAAGATCTATATTGATCCGGATGAAGAAATCCTTGTTGCCATGAGAAAAAAGCAAGCTGTCGAACAGGAACAGCGTGAGCTTCTGGAGACATTGAAGGGCAAAGAAAATGTAACCAGATCCGGGCAGAAGATTAACCTTTATGCCAATATTGCCAATGTATCAGATGTAGGAGCGGCACTCCGAAATGACGCCGGTGGTATCGGGTTATTCAGAAGCGAATTCTTATATCTGGAAAATGAAACTTATCCAACAGAGGAACAGCAGTTTGCAGCTTATAGACAGGTAGCGGAAATGATGGCCGGAAAAAGGGTGATCATCCGTACGTTGGATATCGGAGCAGATAAACAGGTTGGATATTTTAATCTGGAAAAAGAGGATAATCCGGCAATGGGGTTCCGTGCGATCAGGATATGTCTGACCAGACCCGAATTATTTAAGACCCAGCTTAGAGCTATTTTCAGAGCATCCGCGTATGGCCAAATTGCGATCATGTTTCCGATGATCATTTCGGTATCAGAGGTTCGTCGTATTAAAGAGATAATGGACGAGGTGAAGACCGGACTTCGTGCAGATGGAATAGCATTTTCCGATCAGATTGAAACCGGTATAATGATTGAGACTCCGGCTGCGGTTATGATCAGCAGAGAGCTGGCAAAGGAAGTGGATTTCTTTAGTGTCGGAACAAATGATCTGACGCAGTACACTCTGGCAATTGATCGCCAGAACCGGAATCTGGATTCCTTCTATGATTCACACCATCCGGCGGTGTTATCTATGATCCAAATGGCAGCAGAGAATGCTCATGCAGAAGGAAAGTGGATTGGAATATGCGGTGAACTTGCAGCCGATCTAAGTCTGACAGAAAGGTTTTTACAGATGAACATTGATGAGTTATCAGTTGCACCGGGTATGATACTTCCGTTAAGGAAAAAAATAAGAGAGTTATAAAAAGTATACAGAGACAGATCCGCACATGTACGGGTCTGTTTTTGGTCTTATAAACTGACATTTCCTGCTTGTTTGCGTTTGGAAAAGTTGCTATACTTAATAAAGTACAGGAGGGAGTTTGCCATGAAATTGATGAATAAAGATGAGTTTATTGCGTATGAATTAAAATTTTACTTTATGAAAAATAAACTGAAAGAAGGAGAAAAACTCCCATCTGAACGGGATCTGGCTGAACAGTTTGGGGTACAGAGAGCTACCGTCAGATCTGCATATAAATTATTAGAGGATGAAGGGATCATAGAATGCAGGGAACGGAGCGGCAACTACATAGCCCACAGAAGAATGATATCTAATCTTGACCGAATCCGATCATTCAGTGAAAAGCTGGAAAAGATGGGGGCACAAACAAGAAGCAGATTGTTGGCGTTTGAGCGTGTGGAAGTAGATAAGGAACTGAATAAAAGTATTAAGCTTCCGTTAGGAACTCCGTTATTCAAAATTACCCGTATCCGTATGGTCGTAGAAGAAGACAGGGCTGTTCCGATCACCATAGAATATTCATATATACCGGAAAGCAAGGCTCCCAAGCTGATGCGGTTTGATCTGGAAGATAATTCGTTATTTGATATTTTGATTCAGGAATATCATCATATTCCCAAAAAACAGGAATTAACAGTCGGAATTGTATATGCTGATGAAAATGAAGCCAAAGCCTTGAATGTTGACAAGCTGACTGCTCTTGTAAAAAAAGAGGGAATCACATATGACGAGAAAGGTGAGGTTATGGAATATCTGCAATCGGTGATCAATAAAGAATGGGTCGCATTTGAAAAAGAAGATCCTGTCATTAAGCAAAAGATGGAGGAGGTGCTCCATGGATTATAGAATGCCATTATATATTCAATTACAGGATTCTATTATCAAGAAAATAGATGAAAAAAAATATCTGCCGGGTGAAGCAATACCAAGTGAGAGAAAAATGGCGGAAGCCTATGGTGTGAACCGTATGACCGTAAAACGTGCGGTCAGTAAGCTTGTAGAAGAAGGATATCTGGTTTGTAAACCGGGTTCCGGAACGTATGTTGCACAAAGAGATAAGAAAAAGATCGATCTGGATAATTCAAATGAAGCAGGAAATACCGGCATCACAGCGACGCTCCGTAAGGGTGGAATGGAGGTAAAAAACCGCCTTCTCGGGACCGGTGAGATCACAGGAAGTAAATATCTGGGATATAAGCTTGGAATTTCGGATGATGAGATGATATATGGAATTTACCGGGTACGATCAGAGGGTGATATACCATTTGCAGTGGAGTATACATATGTACCGGCAAAATATTTTGATGATCTGGATGAATTTGATTTCGCCAAAGTGTCTTTATATGATTATATGGAAGCAAAAGGACATATGCCATGCCATTTTGGACAGAAGCTGGTCATATGTGAGGCAAATGAACGGCTCGCAGAGCTGCTGCAGGTGGAACGTGGAACTGCGATTTATAAGATCGATTATCAGGGTGCGGATGCAGATTATAATATTGTAGAGTTTACCATGAGTTATCTGAATCCTGCTTATACAAAATTCCGATTTGATGTTGAGGTTTCTTAAAGGAAAGACATAAGCGTTTCTGTTACGGATCATATGGATCTTGTTATGCCGGCTTCGGTTTATAATATTAGTACTCGAAAGGTGTTATTTGAAAATGCAATTCAAAAAAGTAGAAAAGAAATGCGAAGGTAAATTTATTACCCGCTATGATATATCATATGAGACAGTGGATCATCAGAAGAAGGTATATGAGATGATCAGCCGGAATGGTGACATTACGGATTTTGAAGGACTGCATGGCAAAATGGCAGATGCAGTTGTGATCATTGCTACGGATGAGACCGGCGAGAAGATCCTGATCGATAAGGAATTCCGTCTTGCTCCGGGAGAATGGGTATATAACTTCCCGGCAGGTCTGATCGATCCGGGTGAGACACCGCAGGAGAGTGCGAAGCGTGAGCTTCGTGAGGAGACAGGGCTGGAATTATATGAGATCGATGATTTCATCGGAACCAGCTACAGTGCGGTCGGTTTTTCAAATGAAACAAATGTCTGCGTTGTTGGAAAGGCACGGGGAGAGTTCCATAAGAGTACCTCTACATTAGAAGAGATCGAAGCCGGCTGGTATACAAAGGCAGAAGTCAGAGAACTTCTTAAGAAAGCGAAATTTGCAGCGAGAACACAGGCATACTGCTATGTGTGGAGCAGAGAATAGAGAATAAAAAATATAATAGCGAGGCAGTATGTTTTTATATATAAAATGTACTGCCTCGCTATTATATTTATTCATCTTCAAACGCTGTGTTATTCATTTCAGGAAAATCTAATAATTCAGAAACAGTCATATCAAGACCTATCGCTAGTCTATGGAGATTTTTTAGTTTAGGATTTTTTGTTTTGCCAGACATTATATTTTCAACAGTACTTTGGGTTAAGCCACTTCTAGTTGCTAATTTATTAACAGTAGTATTAATCGATATACATTTAGCTCAGACTATACACAGTTAAATATAGACTATGCTGGTTTAACAGATCAGTTGGACAAGATAATAAAAGCGTTAGCTGAAAACTATGAGATTAAAATTGAAGATATAACATTGGAAGACGATACAGAGCAGATTGATTCGGAGGTGAAATAAAAGTGATATGTAAAAAATGTGGTGCAGAAGTAATGGATAATGCTGTATATTGTCCGAAATGTGGTGAAAACAGAAAAAATATAATAAAAAAGCAACGATAATGGTTATAGCCATCATTTCGGTAATATTCATTATAGTAATGGATCAATTCAGATAAGATGTGTACCACAGAATGATGGAACTGTAAAATTGCAGGGCGAGGGAACAATATACATATATACAAATTATTCAACAATTACCAGTATGTTACGAACAGATAAATATAAATTTTCATTTAATAAGCAAGTTGAGGATCTAGGTACTATAAAGATAGATGATTATGTAACTATGACTATTAGTTCAAATAATATAAAGGTTACGTATGAAAAAAGTGTAAATGAAGTATCAGGATTTACATATAAATATGTA